>JBLIZK010000308.1:0-2499 GCA_048859825.1 Paludibacter sp. | reverse complement strand
TAATAAGTGTACCTGAATACTTAACAACAACATACGAGTTCTTATTAGGCTTCTTCATATTACCGGGATAAATAATTTTATAACACAAACCAGATGAAGATACTTTGTAGGAGCTATCGTTTGATATTCTTACCAATTCTTCAGCATACTTGTTTTCATTCAGTATTTTCCACTCTGCGTAAGGATCTTCTTTGCAACTGAACAGCGCAACAGGAACTAAAAAAACGAGTACTGCTTTAATTAAAAGATGTTTCATTGTATACTATTCTTCAAATGTTGTATTATTTCTTTATCACAAAACTAAAACTGCCTACCATGTTTCCGTCGCAAAAGAATTCGGCTCTGTAAGTACCTGCTTGAAGTACCTCTTCTACTTTCCAGTACATTACATCACTGTGTGCTTCGCCTGTATAGTCAAACTCCTTTTTAATGGAATAAGCAATGTTTTTATTTTCAAATTTAAAAACTCCTGAACCAGATTTCGTCAACACCTCATCGTCAGGACGTGTAAGTCGCAGATAAATTGTTTTATTTCCGGGTTGAGCAGTTATATTTTTGTTTACTGTAAAATTAAACTGCAGATTAGCAGTTTGTGTAAACCAGTTTGTTTTTTTATTCCGACTATTTAATGGCGTAAAACTAAATCCGGATACTTCCAGTTTCGAAGCTCTTGTCACCACATCGCTCAGGTTTTCTTTTTCTTTTGAAAGTTTATCAACCGTTTCCGATGCTTCGGAGTATTTCCGTTTTACCTCACTATTTTCAGTACGTAGTACTTTGTTCTCGGCATTCAATGAATCTATCTGATTTACATAATGCACCAACAATTTGCGAACAGACGCTAACTCATTCTTCAGTTCACTAATTCGCTTTGCATTAGTAGCTTTTGTAACGCGTAACTCCTCTAACAACTGCCGCATCTTAATTTTTTGATTATCAAGCAATTTAATCAGCGAATCATTTTTTATATTGGAAGTATAGCCATCAAACTCCGATGCCATATCCTGGAATTCGCGTTCAACCTGTTGCTTTTCAAAAGTCATCATTTCAACAACCTCTGCAATTTCTTTTTCTTTTTCTTTGGTCCGATTTATCAGATAAAATACTGAAATAATCAATGCCAGGATAACTATAATCAGTCCCGAAAAAATGATAATAATTTTTTTATTCATATCTAACATAATTGTTTGTTAAATGCCCTCACTTTGAGTTTAATAACTTCCCGTGATTTCATTTATTTTCAACAATCCTTCTACAAGTTTACAAATAGGTAATTACTTTTTCAAGTTTTATTCCCCTCGAACCTTTTATTAAAATATAATAATCGGCTATTTTTTTATCTGACAGATAGTTAATAAGTTCGTCAACCACATTGAAACACTCAAAATTGTTTTGAGTCATTGAGAACTGTTTACCAACAAGTATTACGTTTTTCAACTCATTTTCGGTCAGCAAATTTACAATAGACTGATGTTCATCAGCCGATTGCTCGCCTAATTCTAGCATATCACCTAAAATCAGCATTTTATTCGTAACCTGCATTTGAGCAAAGTTCATAACGGCTGCCTTCATGCTCGTTGGATTTGCATTATATGCATCAACAACCAGCTTATTTAATTCTGTAACAGTCAGTTGCGAACGATTATTCTGAGGTATATATTTTTCAATACCAGTTTTAATCATTTCGGCCGATAAACCAAAATAAAAACCAATTGTTGCAGCTGCCAGCACATTTTCAGCATTGTAAGCCCCTATTAAATTGGATTTAATATCAATTGAATTTTCTGTTTTCAGTTTACAATTCAACTCCAGAAAAGGTGAGCATGAAATTATGCTTCCGTTTACATAGTTTGAATGATTATTGAGACTATAACTAATTAATCTTTCGCTATTTTGAAAACCAGCCTTTGAAGCCATTTCCTTCAAAAACCCGTTATCATTATTAATAAAAATACTTTTCCCGTTAGCTAAAATGTAATCGTATAACTCTGCTTTGGTTTTCATAACCCCCTCAAACGAACCAAATCCTTCAAGATGCGCTTTTCCTACATTGGTAATTATTCCGAAATCAGGATGTGCTATTTCGGTAAGCATTTTTATTTCACCCTGATGGTTAGCCCCCATTTCAATTACCGCAAGTTCATGTTCACTTGTCAGTTGTAATAAAGTTAATGGTACCCCAATGTGGTTATTTAAATTACCCTTCGTAAAGTGGATATTAAATTTTTGACTTAAAACTGCAGCTATAAGCTCTTTGGTGGTAGTTTTTCCGTTTGTACCGGTAATGCCAATTACTGTTGTTCCTAATGTATCTCTGTGATAACGGGCCAAATCCTGTAAACACGTAAGGGCATCATCTACAAGTATATATTTATCGCTGAGCGCATATTCTTCCTCATCAATTACCGCATAAGCAGCACCATTTTGGAGTGCCGATGCAGCAAAAGCATTTGCGTTAAAATTATCACCTTTCAAAGCAAAGAAAATACTCTCTTTCGG
>JBLIZK010000307.1:0-3069 GCA_048859825.1 Paludibacter sp. | reverse complement strand
ATCGTGATTTTTTCATAGTATTAGATTTAAGGTTAACAAAAAAGATTGGTAGATAGTCGTGAGACTAAGCTACCATTCGCATTTTTAGAAGGTAGCGTTTAGTTACAACATACAAAAAGAGGGAGCCGGTTTTTTCCGAGTCCCTCTTTTCTGCTAATATCAGACCTTACTTATGTTTTATCCTCAAATGCAATCTATCATCCTGAATAATATGCCCGTTATCAATTAAGAAACGTACTACCTGCAAAGTTTTCTGCTCCGGATACTTCAGTTCAGTCAACAATTTATTGATTGTATGCTCACCCTCAGATAAAGCACTAAGCACAACTTCTTTAATCGCGTCAAAATCGGCACCGGCAAGATGATTTTCCTTGTTTTTCAAGCACACATCGCATTGCCCGCACGGCTTCGTATCCTTTTCGCCAAAATAAGTCAGCAACACCTTGTTTCGACACGTAACAATTTCCTGAGCATAGCCAAGGACGCTTAATGCTTTTTTCTCGTAGCGTTCGCGCCTGTCATCATATGCCTCTTTGCTTAAATGAAGGTATTCCACAGCTATCCGCTCTTGCGTAAAAGTCACAAAAGGTGTTTTTTTGCGGGGAATATATTCTATTATTCGTTCTTTTGCCAACAACACTAATTCACTGTACACTTTTTCGCGTGTCCAGTCCAGCCGTTTTGCCAATAAATCTTCGTTTACATAGGCCGGATCAGTAAATAAACCGGTATACGAGCGCAGCAACACATGAATTAAACGCTCCTGCTCATTGGTATGCTGAAATTTGTATAAATCGTCTTTATGCACAACAAACATCACCCGCGATGAATTGTCCTGCTCGTCGGTTAATTCAATAAAACCTGCCTGCTGCAATATTTTGAGCGAATTATACGCAATCAGAATTGGCAATTTAAAGCGCACACAAAAATCGGCAATATCAAAAGCAAATACTTTTTCGAGCCCGGAGCCTACCCCGAGCTGATAATAATTACACAGAGATTCGTAAATTTTCAACACTACATCCTTAGGAGGATAAGAGTCTGCAATTCGTTTTTTTATTTTAGTAGCATCGCCATTATTGTAAAGCAGAATAGCGTATGCTTTTTGCTCATCGCGCCCGGCGCGTCCGGCTTCCTGAAAATAGGCTTCGAGTGTGTCGGGTAAATCGAGATGAACAACTGTTCGTACATCAGGCTTATCAATACCCATCCCGAAAGCATTGGTCGACACAATAACGCGTGTTTCTCCCGATTTCCATCGCGCCTGACGAGCATCTTTGGTATCGTTTTGCAAACCGGCATGAAAATGTTCGGCCGTTATACCATTCAACACCAGGAATTCAGCCACCTCCTTTGTTTTTTTCCGGTTACGTACATAAACAACCGATGTACCCGGCACATTATGCAAAATTTTCAGTAATTGCTCATCTTTGTTTTCGGTAGTACGAACCACATAGGCCAAATTACTCCTGTGAAAACTCTTTTGAAATACATTTTTCTCTTTAAAACCCAGCTTATCCTGAATATCGTCCACTACTTCGGGCGTAGCAGTTGCCGTGAGTGCTAAAACAGGCACATGAGGTAAAAGCTTTCTGATTTCAGCAATTTTCAAATAAGATGGTCGGAAATCATACCCCCACTGCGATATACAATGCGACTCATCCACCGCAATTATACAAACATTTGCCTGGTGGATTTTTTCGAGAAAAACAGTAGTACCCAAACGTTCAGGCGATACATACAAAAATTTATATGCATCAAACACACAATTATCAAGTGTAGTATTAATTTCGGCCGGAGTCATGCCCGAATAAATGGCGGCAGCAGAAATTCCGCGCTTTTTAAGATTATCCACCTGATCCTTCATTAAGGCAATTAGCGGCGTAACTACTATACAAACCCCATCCATTGCCATAGCAGGCACCTGAAAAGTAAGCGATTTTCCTCCACCGGTAGGCATTAAGCCTAAAGTATCCCGCCCCGAAGCAACACTTCGGATAATATCGCCCTGCAAAGCACGAAAATTATCGTAACCCCAGTATTTTTTTAAAATGGCGAGAAAATGCTCCATTAAATTAATTGATTTCGATGCACAAAGAACGTAAAATTAGCCATCACAAACAAATCTTTTAGGCTATTTCCAATTAATTATTTGCTTAAAAAGAAAAAATCACTATCTTTGCACTCCGAAAAACAAGGTTCGTTGGCCGAGTGGCTAGGCACCGGTCTGCAAAACCGTATACGGCGGTTCGAATCCGCCACGAACCTCTTTGAAAAACCTTCCCCGGCATTGCCAAGGAAGGTTTTTTTATTCGGAACCATCGGGAGGTTAATTGTATAATTTATCCATTACAAACACTACGGATGAAACTACATTTTAAGCTGCAATTCTTTACAAAATGGGGGCAGAAGCTTCTGTTGCTCACTTATGCCGCCGACAATACCGCTCTTGACACTTATCAGATGGAACCGGATGCGAATGGATACTGGCATTTCGACTTCGATTATTCAACACACCGCGATTTTGCAAAATATCGGTACGCTGTAAATCAACCTGATAATACATTCATGTACGAAACAGGTCTCGCACGCACATTACAATTTCCGGTAAATGGTTTGGATATAGCACTACACGACAACTGGCGTGGCCCTTTTGGCGACACCCCTTTTAATGCAGCCCTGTTTACCAATTTATTTTTCGCCCGCGAAACAACTGACATATCAACAAATGGAGGTCGATTAATATTGCGCTTACACTGTCCGGCCGTTGAACCAGATAAATACATAGCCCTTACCGGTAATCAGCCCTTGTTAGGAAATTGGGGGAAGGATGGTTTTATCCGGATGGATGAAACTCATTTTCCCGACTGGCATACCGCACTTGCAGTTAACGAAATTACTTTTCCGCTCGAATACAAATACCTGCTGGTAGATGCCACCACCCACACCATAGCAGAATGGGAAGGTGGCGAAAACCGCAGCATCGCTTTTGCCGACGACTCAACACTGAATGTAGTGAACGACGAAAATTTCCGGCGAAACTCTACCCCATGGAAAGCTGCCGGGGTA
>JBLIZK010000306.1:0-5407 GCA_048859825.1 Paludibacter sp. | reverse complement strand
AATAATTCATATAATTGATTTACAGAACATTATTTAATTAAATGCCCACATTTTAGTTACCAGTGGCAATACACTCTGGTAAAACATATCGTTCATCCAAAAAGGCAATACACCCATTACAACGCTTGATAATACCAATGTAACCACAGCTGTTTTCTCCCACCATGTAGCATCAGTAAGCGATAAATGGTGTGCATCCTGTACCGGACCAAACATGACTTTGCCTACTGCACGCAAAATATATACTGCGGTAAGTACAATGGTAGTGGTAGCAAAAACCGTCAAAACCCATTGCAATGTACCAGCTTCGGCAAAAGCTCCCACAAAAACAGTCATTTCTGCAATAAAACCACTAAAACCTGGTAAGCCCAATGATGCCAAACCTCCCAACATAAACGCAACACCAATAAAAGGCATCACTTTCATTAAACCACCCATCTCGGTAATTAATCGGGTATGAGTACGACTATATATCATGCCAATTACCGCAAAAAACAATGCAGTAATTAAGCCATGCGAGACAATCTGCATAAATGCCCCCGTAAGTGCAGTGGCATTAAACAATAAAAATGCAAAAAAGATGAGCCCGCAATGACTTATAGAAGCATATGCATTTATGTATTTTAAATCTTTTTGAGCCAGTGCTGCAAAAGCGCCATAAACTACACTGAAGGCTGCCAGAATAAGAAATATCCACGAAAGCTCTTTTGCGGCAGCGGGCAATAAAAATATGGCAACGCGGTAAGCACCGTAAGCTCCCAGTTTCATGGATATTCCGGATAAAAACATGGATACAGGAGTTGGTGCCGATGAGTGTCCATCGGGTACCCAATTATGAAAAGGAAACATTGCCCCTATTATACCAAAACCAATAAATGTACTCAAAAACAGGATGTTTTGCCATTCAGGTACAACAGAGAGTTGAGCCAGCTTCATGATGTCTAATGTCACGGCACCAGTGCCATAATATATTCCTAAAATACCAAAAAGCACAAACACCGAACCAGCCATCAGCATTAAAGCAAGTTTCATTGCACTATACGATTTTCGACCACTTCCCCAAACGGCAATCAATAAGAATTTAGGTACTACCGACATTTCAAGAAAAAAGAACATGGTAAACAGGTCGAGCGAAATAAAAAAACCGTAAGCTCCGGCACTTAAAAAGGCAAATAATATAAAAAACTCTTTTTTCATCAAATCGTTTTTCCATGCCACCAAGTACGCCGCAAAAACAATAATTGACGAAAGCAGAATCATTAAAACCGAAATGCCATCAACACCTGTATTAAAATGAATGTTGAAGTTTTTATACCATACAACATCGTTTACATAAAGCATTTCATCCGTAAGGCCTTGTGCACGCTGTTTCAAATAATCGAACAATAAATAAAACGACATTCCAATAAGCGATACAGAGCCAGAAAAGGCTATGATGTTCGTTTGTCTGGAGTTTTTTGCTCCTGCAAACATAACCATCATTACTATCGGAATTAGTACGAAAAAATACAACAAGCTCATTTTTTATCAGGAATAAAAATTTTTATATAAACATTACAATCGCGGCAATAAAGAGCGAACCAATTAAAATTACATAGGTATAATATTGAATATCTCCATTTTGCAATCCTTTAATACGATAAGAAATCCATTGTGTAACTGATGAAAATCCATCCATAATACCACCAACAATTTGTTTATCGACCCTGGCTGTTGGTTGTGCGATTAATCTGAATATTATTTTTTTTGTAATAAACAAATAAACTTCGTCAATATAAAAACGATGATAAGCCGCAGTATACAAAGCTTTGAATTTTTCAACCATTAACGCCGGATAAGGGCTTTCCTTCCTGTACATGAAGAAAGCGATAGCTATGGAGCAAATAGCGACAAAGATGCTAACCCCTGCAACCATATAATTGATATGTATATCATAATTGCGGCCATCATTCGTCACAAAGTGTCCGAAAGGAATAAAACCTGCCACCAAAGTAATTACTGCTAATACAATTAAAACCGAACGCATGGCAAATGGAGACTCATGCGGTACATGTTTGTGTGTCTTATCTTGTCCCCAAAAAATACCAAAATACAAGCGGAACATATAGAATGATGTTAATGCAGCTATCAGCGTCATTACAACACCTAATGCCGGACTAAAACTATAAGTAGCAGACAATATTTCATCCTTACTGAAAAAACCGGACAATGGCCATATACCGGCTATTGCCAAACAGGCTATCAGAAAAGTAACATGCGTAACTTTCATATATTTGCGTAAACCACCCATTTTACTCATTTCGTTGCTGTGTACGGCATGTATCACCGAACCCGCACCTAAAAACAATAAAGCTTTGAACATGGCATGCGTAAACAAATGAAACATAGAAGCCATATAGCCCAGTCCGTGATGTCCTCCCATGCCTGATACTCCCAGACCAACCATCATAAAACCAATTTGCGAAATGGTAGAATATGCAAGTACACGTTTAATATCAGTTTGAGTACAGGCAATTGTAGCTGCAAACAGCGATGTAAACGCGCCAACATAGGCAATCCAATGCAATACTTCGGGCGAATAAAAATAATAAACCGGAAACAAACGTGCCACCAAATACACTCCGGCAACTACCATAGTAGCCGCATGTATTAATGCCGAAACAGGCGTTGGGCCTTCCATGGCATCGGGTAACCAAATGTGCAACGGAAACATAGCGGACTTACCGGCTCCTCCAATAAATATCAGTGCCATAGCCCAACTTACAGCCGATATTCCCATAAAAGAAGCACCTGTGGCCGAAGCAAAAACGTTTGAATCGCAGCTGTTCAGTAAGTTAAAATCGAATGTTTTGGTATAATATGAAAGCACCAAAATACCCAACAGAAAACCTAAATCGGCAAATCGTGTTACAATAAAAGCTTTTTTGGCAGCAGCCAAAGCTTCAGGTTTATGAAAATAAAAGCCAATAAGCAAAAACGATGATACACCAACCAACTCCCAGAATATGTACATCTGAAAAATATTTGTCGATACAACCAGCCCCAGCATTGAAAAGGTAAACAACGACAGGTAGGCATAATATCTCTGAAATCCATCTTCACCATGCATGTAACTGATACTATAGATATGTACCATTAACGATACAGTTGAAATTACAACTAACATCATCACCGAGATTGGATCGAGTAAAATGCCGAAATTCATTTGTAATTGGTCCGAAAATTTCAACCATTCAAATACAAATGGCTCAACCGCTTGTCGCACATCGCTGGCAGTTTCAGCTGTAAAATATTGCCAGGCCGTAAAATAAGAGAGCAAAGCTACCAGTGCGATAGAAAATACGCCTATTGCACCGGCTGCTTTATGGCTTAACTTTGAGTTTATCAGGCCAATAAGTAAAAAACTCAAAAAAGGCAGTAGAAGTATAAATAAAGTGTACAACATTTGCTTGATTATTTCTGTGTTGCGGTTTGAGGTTCATCGTCGGGCTCCGAAAGGCTTCTCAAACTATCCACATTCACATTATTCAAATTACGGTAAATATTAATAACGATAGCAATTGCCACAGCTGTTTCGCAGGCAGATATAGCTATAGTAAAAAGTGCAAAATAAAATCCCTCGAAATGCTCAGGATACAAATATTTATTGAAAACCACAAAATTCACATCGGTGGCATTCAGGATTAATTCAATTGATATCAAAATCATTAACAGGCTTTTGCGCGACATAAAGCCGTAAATACCTGCAAAAAACATCACTAAACTTACAGCAATGTACGCCTCCAGTGGAATAACCCCTGTAAACATTTTTGTAAAGAACTCGCCCATTCTATTTTTAATTATATTTTGTTACGAACGTTTTCTGGCAATCATAATAGCACCCACAATACACGCCAAAAGCAACACACTAATGGCCTCAAAAGGCAATAAGTACTGATATTTACCTGTACCCATCAGCGTTTTCCCTAACAGATGTGTATCTATTTCGATATGATGTGTGGTTAATTTATATACCCTGGAAATACTTTGAAAAATAATTACTCCACAAAAAATTGCTCCGGCCACCGACAGGAGAATAGCAAAAACTCGTTGGCTCAAAGGCTCCCTTGGAATGTCTTCGCCCGGTTTTTGGGTTAATAAAATGGCAAATATAAACAGCACCATTATACCACCTGCATAAACAGCAGTTTGTACTGCAAACAGGTATTCATAATCCAATATCAGGTACCAACCTGCAATTGCCAGCAACACAAATAATAAATAAGTAGCCGAACGTATTAAGCGTTTCGACGTAACAGCCATAATTGAAAACACCACAATTATTGCCGATAAGAGATAAAAAATAATATTCTCAGCCATAAATTCTAATTCTCTTTGGTTTTCACTCTTAATTTTGAACCCTCATTATTCAATTGCTGCACTAACCGGTTACGATCAAAAACAGCATTTTCAAAATTATTGCTAAACTGAATGGCATCCGAAGGGCATGTAACCACACATAAATTGCAAAAAGTACACATCCCTAAATCGTAGACATATTTATCGAGTATTTTTTTCTTTTTACCATCTTCTGTTTCAATTATTTTTGAATGTACCTGTATTGTACCATTCGGACAATTCATTTGGCAAATTCCACACGCTGTACATGCATGCTCGTTGTTTTCATCGTGAGGCATTACCAGTTCGGCCCTGAATCTATCCGAAATAACAAGTGTCTTTCTGTTTTCAGGGTATTGCATTGTTACTTTTGGTGTCCACAACTCCTTCCAGGTAACACTCATGCCTGTAAGTAACGACTTTATACCTCCAAAAAGGTCTTCTGTATATTGTTTAAATGTTCTCATTTACAATTTATTATATAAACAAATCCTTTAATGTTAAACCAGACAAAACCAGCAATACCATAATTAGTATATTTACCAGATTTATTGGCAACAGGTATTTCCATTCCAGATTGAGTAACTGGTCAATACGTAATCGTGGAAACGACCAACGTACCCATAAACTCAGGAATATCAGAACAAACGCTTTTGAGAAAAACCAAACGTACGAAGGTACATACCACATAATTTGATTAAAAGCCTCCCAACCTTTTATCTGAATGGGCATCCAACCACCCAAAAATACTGTAGTTGCTATACCTGCAATTATAAACATGTTGAGATATTCGGCCAGATAGTAGAACCCAAATTGCAAACCTGAATACTCAGTATGATATCCGGCAGTTAACTCCGATTCAGCTTCAGGTAGGTCAAACGGGCCTCTGTTTGTTTCGGCATGACCCGAAATAAGATAGATTACAAAGGCTACCAACGATGAAATATGACCATTAAAAATATTCCAGCAATACTCCTGCGATGCAACCATTTCACTGAATTGCATCGTACCTAGATCGGAAGAGCGTCGT
>JBLIZK010000305.1:0-10786 GCA_048859825.1 Paludibacter sp. | reverse complement strand
AACCCCTGAATACCCAATGTATCCTGATTGATAGCAATAACTTCTCTGTTTGTAAGTACCGAAAGCGTTTGCTGACTCATGGAGCGTAAGTCGTTTCCCGAAATAAGTGGCGCTGCAAGCATTGCCCACATCGTAAAATGGGCACGTTCCTGATTGAACGACATACCATTACCAACCTGCATCATATCGGGATCGTTCCAGTGCCCAGGGCCAGCATACTGACGTAAACCATCCTGTTTATCCAATATTTGCATTACACCAAACGATTTCCAGGTACCATGATCCTCTATACAATCGTAACAATTATAAATATCGCCCGTAGTGCGCCACAGATGCCCTACTTCCTTTGCCCAAAGCCAGGGTTTATTATCGCCCCATTCACAAAGACTGAAAACGATGGGACGACCAGCTTGTTTCAGGGCTTTGCTCATGGTTATGTATGCGCCTTTTCCGTTTAAGTTTTCAGTAAAACACCAATCGTATTTTAGGTAATCGACACCCCATTTGGCGTACATTAAGGCGTCCTGATATTCATATCCTCGACTACCGGGCCGACCTCCACAGGTTTTATCGCCAGCACAGGAATAGATTCCAAACTTAAGACCTTTTGAGTGAATGTAATCGGCAAGTGCTTTTATTCCTGAGGGAAATCGCTCTGGATCGGCTACAATGAAACCTAACGAATCGCGACCTATTTGCCAGCAATCATCAATAACTATGTATTCATATCCAGCATTCTGCATTCCAGTAGCTACCATAGCGTCGGCAGTTTCTTTGATTAACTTTTCACTTACATTGCAGGCGAATTTGTTCCAGCTATTCCATCCCATAGGCGGCGTTTTAGCAAGACCTTCGAATTTCTGGGCTGTGAGAGTACCGGATAAAACTAAAATAAAAGCCAGTAATAAATTGTGATTTTTTTTCATTGATATATTTTTTAAAATTAGAAATTTTGAAATTATAGTTTATTCATACGAGACATTTTTGACACCTTGAATTGATTTATTGATGCTTTTTTCAGAAAACAATTGTTTTAATTCACCTGCAGATAATGATTCAACAGGTTCAAATTGAGTAGAGTTTACATACTGAATGATGGCGTTGTACAATTGTTTGTTTTCTTTGTAATTAACCGTGTTTTTGAGGTCGGCCATACACACAAATAGTTTTCCTTGAGCTACCTTACATTCGAAGAGTGTAGATAGAAAATGTACACGCTCTACATTATCAATTGTTTGAACGATTGGATGTATTTTATTCTCAAAACCATCTAATATTAATGGATTTGAATTTTTTACAATGGGCCACCATTGCCAATCGCTGTGGTTAGTGGTAGGGAAGTGTTCAAATACAGGATGTTTTTTGTTGATTAGAAGCCCCATTGTTCCAGGCGAAACAGGCTTTTTCGCATTTTCGGAGATGGATTTAAACATGGAATAATTCCAATAGTCGGACGTAAAAAGTCCTCCTACTGTTTGCAACGGATATGTTCCCATATTGGGCATCAGTATAGCTTTACCACCCGCTTCCAAAAAGGTAATCAAGTCATTGTTACATTGAGTGAATATTCTCACATTCGCATTTAATTGCAGTTTTGTATTCGAGTTTGGATAAATCCATACCGGGTATTTATTTGTATATTGTCCAAATTTAAGTTCGAGTTTACACGCAATCGCCTTATTAACCATAGGTAGCTGTATGTTCAGCGGAATAGCATTACTTAATGCTGATTCAGCAATACTAAGAGTGATTTCCCCAGCAGCTAATACAGTGTGGTCTTCTTTGGTTAATTTCCAGTTTAACGGAATATCTTGAAACGATTGATGTGAGTTATTCGATATCTTGATAGTGCTTTTTATTAGATCACCTCCGTAATATGAAAAGCTATTACTCAGCCACAAAGGCAAAACATCGTTATTCCAACTGTGAAATTCTTCCTCGGATATAATCCCCTTTGGATTCATGGTTGCATTCAGAATACCAACAACGGCGGTTCCCTGACCCGGAAAATCTTGTAAGTCGAGCATCTGAAAACCTGCTAAACCTTCTGTACGTCGCATCATTTCGAGGTCGGCTTTGTAACATATTAAACTTAAAGCAGCTGTGGCTTCAAATTGCGACTGGTAATTGGCCTCTCCAAATTTTGATTTTATTCTATCGATAAAAATCTCATAATTCTGAGGTCGTAAAATGCCTGTGTAGTTTTTTAAGTCATTTGCATCAGGATACATCTGAAACTGACCTGTTTCATGCGAAATAACAGGTTTCGATGTTGAATTAACTCCGTTCGCAAAATCCATTTTAGTATTTGGGTATGTTGCATTTAAAATACCACCGTCCACTGCATCGGCAAATGAGAATGAGCTGCGTACATGTGGTTCAAACTGAGTATCGTTGTGCCCACCAACACGACAACTTACCAAATAGTCTTCGCCCTGCTGTGGTCCTTGCCAACCTAAGTGATAATTGGTGCCTAATGCAAAAAGTGGTCGGTTATCGTGCTCTCTCAGCGTTTTAGTAATGTATTGCATTCCCTGAATTTCGCCCCACAGCTCGTTGCCCGACGAAAACATAACAAAAGAAGGATGATTGGCATAAGCATCCAAAATTGCCTTTCCTTCGGCAATAAGAAATTGGGTTGATTTACTTTCCGGACTATTTTCAATTAGTCCCCAGTACGGTAATTCAGGTTGCAGATACACCCCAGCACTGTCGGCTGCTATAAAGGCAGCCTCTGGTGGACACCACGAGTGAAAGCGAACATGATTAAATCCATAACGTTTCACCACATCGAAATACACATTCCACTCTTTTACAGTCATTGGAGCATAACCGGTAAGTGGAAACACACAGGCATCGTGCCGACCCCGAAGAAATACAGGTTTGCTATTTACACTGAATGCACGTGCCTGAACCGCAAAATTCCGTAAACCTATGTGAATTATCTCCGAATCAATTCTTTTATTTTTTTGTAGTAAATTCACACCGATTTGCTGCAAAACCGGATTGTATTCATCCCAACAGGAAGCGTCGAGAGTTAACTCAAACTGAAGCTGGTTATGGCCCGGTAGCAGCTCTACCTTTTTTAATAGCGATGATTTATTCGTTGAAAGTTGAACTACAATCAACTGCTTGGAAGTACCAGCATTCAATACATCGATATTTACAATTGCTTGATTTTTGGTAACTACAGGAATCGTTTTAACTGATTGAATGTGAATAAGCGGTTTTGAACGGAGTTGAATTTTGCCCAATAACCCATTCCAGTTGGTTTGTGTATCGTCGCTCCACATGTGCGATGACGCTATTTCGCGAGGCAAACCACAGTCGGGTCCATTATCCACTAATACCGTAATTCGGTGCTTACCGGGTGTGAGTACATGACTCAAATCAAAACATTGGGGCACACTAATACGCAAACTACTTCCACACAATTTACCATCGACAAAAATGTGGCTGGGCCTTGTTCGTTCAATCAATAACTCAACGAATTTGCCTTTCCATTCTTTGGGAATAATTACTTCCCGTTCGTACCATGCTTTACCATAGTATGCATATTTACGCAACATATGGTTAGTGGCATTACTAGGAGATGATTTTCGGCCTTTTTGAGCTTCGTCGAGTGTAGTCGGAAGGTTAATATAATCGTTGAATACATCCGGTTTATACTGTAAGTTGAGTAGGTTTGTACTATCTAAAAACAACTTCCATTGGCCGTGAAGTGTTTGAGCGTACTTATTCCCCGAAAAAAGAGGAAAAAGCATACTCAAACACAGAAAAATTAAAATTGTTTTTTTTGACAAACACATATTCAGTATCCAATTTTTTTATTGCTTGAAATCAATGTTTTAATAGTTTGAACCGAAGTTGCCGAACGATATCCATCTGCTGGAGTATTTAAAACATAATCGAGCAACTTATCCACTGTAGAAGTAGCTACGTGCATGCGTGTATCAGACGAAGCATAGTAAATAAACACCGTTCCATCTTCATCAGCAATCCAACCGTTGGTAAACAACACATTAGATACGTCACCTATACGTTCATCGCCTTGCGGCCCCATAAAATGACCTGCGGGTTCGGCAATTAATTTAGTAGGATCCTCCAAATCAGTCAGGTAAAGATACAATACATAACGTAAACCTGCAGCACAAGCACGTACACCATGTGCCAGATGTAGCCACCCTTTATCTGTTTTAATAGGATGGGGTCCTTCACCGTTTTTCACTTCTTTTATCGTGTGGTAATAGCGATGATTGATGATTTTTTCTTCTTTTACTTCTGCATTCGTCATATCGTCTATCAACGCCCAACCAATTCCACCTCCGCTGCCTGTGTCGATAAATCCGTCCTGAGGACGGGTATAAAGGGCATATTTCCCGTTTACAAATTCAGGATGTAACACTACATTGCGTTGCTGACTTTTGGTTTTCAGGTCGGGCAAACGCTCCCAGCTCAACAAATCTTTGGTACGTACAATGCCAGCAGCAGCTACTGCCGACGATAAATCGCCCGGTGCAGCTTTTGGATCTTTGCGTTCGCTACAAAACACACCGTAAATCCAGCCATCTTCGTGGGCTGTAAGGCGCATATCATATACATTAGTGTCTGGCTCGTCCGTTTCTGGTATCGTTATTGGCTCGTCCCAAAAACGAAAATTATCTACCCCGTTTGGGCTTTCAGCAATGGCGAAAAACGATTTTCGGTCGTTACCTTCCACCCGTACTACCAACAGATATTTTCCATTCCATTTGATGGCACCCGAATTAAGGGTTGCATTAATACCTATGCGTTCCATACAAAACGGATTTGTTTCGGGATTCAAGTCGTATCGCCAGTGGATGGGTGCGTGGGCTGCAGTTATGATCGGATATACAAATCGATCATAAATCCCATTGCCGAAGGCTTCCTTCTCATTCTGACGGGTTAAAAGTTGTTCGTGGTTGGCTTTAATTGCATCTAAAGCTTGTTTAAAGTAATTCATATTCGTTGAATAATGTTGAATAATATTTTTATTTAATTTGCCGGATTCACAAGAAATCTTGTTACTGCCGATATTTGTTTTTGTTGTAGTTTGATAAAATAAATTCCAGGCGATAAGGATGATGTATTTAATTCGGCCTCATGTTCGTTAATTGCAGAAATATCGCAGCCCTTCAAATACTTTCCATTTGTATTGAAAAGTTGAATCTCAGTATCTGAATTAAGTTTAATGTTGCATCGAATTTTCATCACTCCGGCTGAAGTTCCCGGAAAACACTCCAAATTAATTCCTTCAGTCACACCTTTTATACCTGTAGTGACTGATTTCAGGATAATAGCTGTAGTTGATAAGGCCGGAAGACTGATAGTAAACGAATTTGAATTAAGCACAACAGTACTTTTCTTCAATGCATTATTGCTGTGCGATACAAATGTTTCGGTAGAAGGTAAGGATGAAATCTGTAAAGTATTATAACTACCATTTGTTACGCTAAAGCCTGATAAATTTACTTTTGCTGAGCGGGTTGTTGTCACATCGCGGTTTACCAGAATTACAGTCATGGAATCGGCTGTGGCATTAATGGTAGTATATGCTGATACGGTATTATCCAGTGTAGAGCTACTTGACACGCTATATTCCTGAGCATACCTACTAAAAAGGTGCAGCGTTTCATACATCCCAACTTTCCACGACCAGGGCATAAAAAGTTCAACACCATTATTGGCAAAAGTGCCCAACATTGATGCGTACAAAACCGAATTCACATTGGCATTTGTGGATTCAATCCCCGACTCACTCAGCCCCAGACCAATGCTGTGATTGGTTCCAAAATAAGTTGTCAGCCAGTCGCTGATACGTTGAAAAATATATTCTTTATTTTGCGAAGTATCCCAACCACCGTTAATCGTTTTGATGCCATTGGCACCGGGATACACGTAGGTTTTATCGTAAAAAATGCGATGTAATTGTACAACATCGGCATTAGCCGTTTCGCCGGGATACCAGTGAATATCAAGTACATCGAGCAAGCGTATGCCACTCGCTTTTTGTTCATCTGCCACACGTTTAATAAAATATTCGAGCCAACTGTAGTACTTTCCGTTAATATTGAGTGTTTCCGAACCCCATTTGTACCATTGCCATTCATTGGCACATACGGGTCCGCAAAGTTTGATGTTTGGATAAAGCGCTCTTGCTTTTTTTGCTACCGCAAAATATCTATCCATAAATGCGGTGGCTGCCAGTTGTGTTGGCATTACATCATCATGGGTACCACTCCATATTTCAGGCTCGTTGTCCATGTTCCAATACTGAAAATTGCTGCTGTTCAAGCCCAATCCGCCATTACCAAACCATTTGGTAAGAATAGCTGTTGTTGAATCGGCAGGCCAGTCTTTGGTATACAAGGCTGTATTGCCATTAACAGTGGCAACACTTCCTCCTGCTGCATTGAGAGTACCTCCACCCGCTAAATTTTGAGCAACACCGCTCCACCATTGCGACTGGTTATAGCCCCAATCGTTAAAATTGTTGTTTTTATTCGAAGCTGTTTTTCCTATTAACTGAAAAGCCCACATTACCTGCAAATCCGGAATTCCGGCAACAATGGTTTTTGCCATATTATCCCAGTCGCGACTGTAAACATTGTTGTACCAATCGGGGTGACTCGATAGTTTTAAACGCCAATTGTATTTGGTGGCATTATTACCCCCATTCTCGCGGGCAATGCGTAAACCGGCTTCTTTGGCTGTATTTATTTCGGCTGTGGTAGCTCCTGTTGAACCAAAACTGGTTGCAAAATTATTGTTTCGTCCATAAATATATGGCGATACAGCCTTTTTAGCAGTTATTGCATTCACAGTAATAGTAGCGTCCTGCGCATTCATTATGCCCGAAATCAGGCCAAAAATGCCAAATACAAATATTTTAAATCCTGATTTCATTTCGTTTGTTGAATAATACAATCCAGCACTTCTTTATTCAATAATATTCCTTTCGATTTACAAAATCTTCTAAAATCGCCGGCAGCCTTATGTCCTTTATAAGGCACATAATAATGGTCAGGGCGATTCACTGCATTTCGCCAAAAAAGCACATAGCTAAATTGGTAGGGTTTTATTATTGGCAACAATACCTTTGTAAAATAATTATCAATTTTCAAAGCTTCGCTACCAGTCTCGGCTAGAACCGGGATTTTGCATGACCTGTAGGCGTAGTTGGTAATTACCTCTAATCCGGCTTTGATTTTTTGCTGATATTTTTCAATGTCCGACTTTTCTGTACCGAAAGCATACGTATCAAAACCAATAATATCTACCCATGCATCACCCGGATAACGAGATAAGAATTCAGTTTCATTTGCAATATCGGCTGGTGAAAACGCATAGAGCAGATTGTGTACTTGTTTCACATCACGTAAGTAGGTCACAGTCATTCGATACAATTCGTTGTATTCAGCTGGTGTACATTGTTTGGCACCCCACCAAAACCAGCTACCTGTATGCTCGTGATACATACGAAAGATAACTGGTATCAACTCTCCGTTCTTATCTTTCAAATCCAGAAAAAAATCGGCCACTTTGTTCAGGTATACCAAGTATTTTGAATGCAGGCAGCCACCGGGTAATACACTGCGTACGACCGTATCTTGTTCACAATCCCAGGCTGTATTTCCTGTAGCGATATTATCGCCATGCCAGCTAATAGTATTGATCCCACCACGTTCGTGTACCTCGCGTATATATCGTTTCATGTCTTTGAAGTAAATGGAGTCGAGATTGTAATCAGCGCCAATTTCAACGTGTCCAATTTCCCAACCTGTCACGGCCGGATAATCTCCCGTAACGGCTTTTACATCCGAAGCTCCGGGCTTACCGTACCAACCAATGCCATAAGCCAGGTCATCCTGATGTCCCACCATAATGCCTTTCTTTTGTAGTTTATGCATACGTTGATACAAATCAAAACTTGCTTTACTTGCTTTTGAATCGACCAAGGCAGGTTTATCCTGCATTTTATCTGCATAATACTTTACAATATGAATGGTGGCGTCGGTATCGAAAACGGCATTCAATCCCTGCTCTTCCTGAGCAGGGTCGCCCAAATAATCATCGCCTTTTTGCCAAAAAACGTGCGTTCCTTGTGGACGTCCAAATCCGCCCCAGGCCCAAAAATTGCACCCTGCCAATACATCCATTGTTTTAGATGATTCGAGCACTTTAGCAAAAACCGCAGCGTAATATTGGTCGCGCAGCGAAGTACCGTCCGTTGAGTTATATTCATGATTATCACGCGGAAAACCAAATTCTTCCATTACGATTGGTTTTTGCAGTTTACGTGCTACCACCATGTGATTATTCATATATTCCAGGGTTTTATCAATGCTATTTTGTAAGGTACCCTTCATGTTTTTTACATCCAGCCAACTCCAGTTTTTAGGCCAAATATGCATCGTGAGGTAGTCAATGTTTGTATCTGCATGAATTTGTTCGTACAAATGCATATCCATCTCGCATCCCCACTCACCTTCCGAGCCTATGGATACCATGTGATTTGTATCCAACGATTTAATAAACGCTGAAATTTCTTTTAACCAGGCAGCGAATGCAACTTTGTTTTCGTCCGAAAAAGCGCGGGGTTCATTTCCAATTTGCCACGAGAAAATAGTAGGGTCATCGGTATATTTAATTCCTGAATACCGGTTAGTTCGGTTTATAACTTTACTTATATGGTTTTTGAGTAGCTGTTTGCATTCGATACAACTTGCATATTGTTTCACGTATTCGAGATAAGCCGGCCAACCATCCACAGAAGGTACAGGATTTTTACCTTTCCCCACCCAGTTGAGGTACTGACTGTAGCCACCCGACCACTCCCATGAATTTGTAAAAAACAGCACCGCTTTCATGTTTCGTTTACCCATTTCGGCCAACAGGAAGTCTAATCCGTCGAAAATTGCATCGTTATACACGCTTGGCTTCATTTGCAAAGTCGGCTCTACTTTTGATGGTACCCCATTTTCGCCATCAGCTCCCACTAATATGCGCAAATTATCAATGCCGTGCATTTTCATAAAGTCCAGTTCGCGCAGCAACCGTTCGCGGTTTCCACCCTCGCCCTGACTTCCCAGAATCGCACCGTACCAAAAGTTCGTACCCACAAAATAATACGGTTTCCCATCAAGGAAAAACTGCCCACTCTGCATCCTTACGACATCATCCCCAGCCCCTATCCTTGAGGAGAGGTAAGTTGAAAATCCACTCATCGACAAAAGCAGAAAGAAAATTGTTATATGTATTTTTTTAAATAACTGCATTTTATATACAAACTATAAATTTGATAATCCGCATCGACATTCTGTATTCAGAACTCAATACTTTTTCTTTGGGCGTGCCCCTTCGGGTCGGGCTTTCGCTGCTGCCCTCCGCTAAAGCTCCGTGCATTCGCTCTATCCCTCACGCACAGCACAATGTAAATTTTCTCATTCTAATCCTCTGGACTTCTTAACTGCTAACTACAAACTGATTTATGGTCTGTACTCTATTTTATCTGTTCTGAAAGGAAGCAGTGGCAAACCATTTACATCGAACAAATCAGGCATAGCATCGTTTGTGAAACAATAACGCACATGTAACGGAGCTTTTAGTTCTTTGCATGTTAACGTTATCGATCCATCTTTCTCAATTTTTGCTACTGCATTGTAGAATTGATTATCTGCTCCGGCCAGCTGAAAGTTTGCAGGCATTTTTGCTTTACTGGTCAGTTTGCCTGATGTTGTAAATTGCACATTTACTTTGTTTTTATCCACTGAAAAACTTTTAAACTTCGGATGATAAGGATGGATGTTCTGAATGTTATAATGCTCTTTTAATGCCAAATTTACCAAACGCATTCCCACTTCCTTTTTAATTCGTGGATGAATATCCTTTATGTCGTCTACCAAGTCGCCTACAGCTACCATACCTGTTTTTGGTAGCGAGAGAGCCGTTGCCTGTTGTTCGCGCAGATATGCCGAACTGTTTTTCCAATAGCCATTCCATGGTGCTATTTGTACATAATAAAAAGGAAATTCATATCCAAAAGCTTTGCGCCAACCTGTGATCAAACCTTCGAAAAGCTTACCATAGTTTTGAGGTTCACCTGTATTCCCTTCGCCCTGATACCAGATGGCACCTGCAATTTTATATTTTGTGAGCGGACTCAACATTGAATTATAAATGACTGAGTTTTCGGTAGGAGCCCAATTGACAGCATTCGTATCGTCAGCTAATTTTTTCAATTCTGCATTGTTTTCAAAAACAGCGTTTGGTGTCCACGACTGGACATTAGTGCCACCCCAATACGAAGCAATAAGACCCACAGGTACTTTCAGTTTCTGATGGATGGTTTTACCAAAAAAATAAGCCGCAACGCTCATCGAAGGTGTGGTTTCAGGTGAACTAACTTTCCATTCACCATCCGTATTTTCTTTAGGAAAAATACTATAAGTATGAGCCAATTGAAAAAAACGCAGTTCTTTATTTGCCGAATGGGCCACTTCATCGCCCACATCAAGCGGCTTCGATTCCCAGTTAAAGGCGTATTCCATATTCGATTGTCCGGAACAGAGCCATACCTCACCTATCATAATATCTTCAATAACCACTTTCTGTGTACTGCTAATAAAAGTAATGCTGTAAGGTCCACCAGCTTTGGGAGTTTTTATACTTGTTTCCCATGTCCAGTCTTTTCGGGGTTCGGCAGTAACCGTATCGGAAGTATTCCAACTGGCAATAATTTTAACAGTACTACCACTTTGCCCCC
>JBLIZK010000304.1:0-9332 GCA_048859825.1 Paludibacter sp. | reverse complement strand
TTCAAGTTTTGAATTGATAGTAATATTTGCTTTATCATAGTAAGTTTGAGTCTTGTTGTCAAAGTCAAATGGAGATACAATAATTTCACTGGTATGAGTTGCATCCATCAATTTACCATCGACAATCCTGAATCTTAAACTTGCCTTTTTTGAGGTTGAAGAACAACGTATATAAGCGGTAACTTTAGTCATGATTTAATAAGAAATTTGTAACGAGCTAAAGTAAGAGAAAATATTTTTGCCCAACCAAATACCCAACAAAATTTGCCCGCATTTAAGTATTTACAGCATATATGAGCATTTGCTCACAATATCAAATAGAATTGAAATTAAGAGTATAAAGATTAGATAATCAAATGATTATGATTTGGGATTAATGACAAAAGAATGAAAAATGGATAGTAATGAAGTCTAAAATAACAGAAAATATCAATATAAAAATTCCCGGCTCTGGGTACAAAAGTTGGAAAGTCCCGATTGATTTAAAATCAATCGGGACTTTTTGTTTGTAATATCCTACAATACTTTGACTTATTAATAATGAATAAAAAAAGGATTAAAAAGCCTAAGCATTTCAATCCTTGTATGTTTTCCAATCAACCTCACATAAAAATACAAAAACAATTCAGCCTATTATTCAGAGATTTGATTACTTTTGCAAAAAGTAGTAATAACCAATAATAATAATCTCAATGAACAATTTTATCAAAAACCTGCAACTGGCAGTTGTACTCTTAGCTATTATCGTTGCTATCTCTTCCTGTAAAAAAGACGACCCTGTTGATCAGGAAGCTATTAAAGAAAAAGCATGGGCACTCGAAGTACATGATGTTATGAGTCAGCTCTACCTTTGGAACAACATTCTTCCCACAACTCTGGACAATAATAAGTACAATACCGCACAAAAAGCGCTCGACTACTTAAGCTCTATCAAAATAAACAGCGCTACAATGGAGCCGATTGACAAATACAGTTTTCTGGATAAAATCGGGAACCTGAGTGGCGAAATTGGCGAAGGCACTGCCAGTGGCGATTTCGGCTTTATGGTAACAGCGGCTCTGAACTCAAGCAATACAGTATCGTTCTATGTAAACTATGTGTACAAAAACTCACCTGCCGGTAAAGCCGGTGTTGAACGTACCTTTGAAATTACAAAAATCAACGGTAGCACCAGTGTACATCCGGGCGTAACCAGCTCAGGCTACCTTGATACATCAAGCGCAGGCTACATTAACATGGTAAATGCCTTGTTCTACTCAAGCAACTCAACATTCAGCATGAAAAAACCGAATGGGACAACGATTGATGTTGCACTTAATGCCGCTTCGTACCAGATAAACAGCGTTTTGATGGATTCTATTTACACTGTAAACAATAAAAAGGCCGGCTATATAGTCTTCAACGAATTTTTGGGCGAACCGTCGCAAATTGAACTGGCCAAAACTATCAACCGATTTGAGGCAAACGGAGTTACCGACCTGATCATCGACCTGCGCTACAACGGGGGCGGCTCGGTAGCCACCTGCGAATACTTCTGCAACCTGATAGCGCCCGCATCGGCTCATGGCAATGTAATGTACAGATACAACTTCAACTCCCTGTTGACCCAATATGCAATACAGGAAAAATGGGAAACGTCCTTTAATTTCAATAAAACAAATTCGTTTTCACCCAACAGCATTTGTTTTATTGTGAGCGACAACACCGCTTCGGCCTCTGAACTTCTGATTAACAACCTGCTTCCCTATATGCAGGGCAAAATCCAGCTCATCGGGTCAACCACATACGGCAAACCCTGTGGATTTTGGGCTGTACCTATCGGGTACGACGAAGACCAAACCACCACAAAAGAAGGATACGACCTGTATGCCGTTTCGTTTGAAACGCGCAACGCCCTGAACGAAGGCGGATATTACCAGGGTATGATACCCGGCACATCAACGTATCCCGGAAAGATTGCCAACGATTATGTATCCATCCCATGGGGAAATACCAGCGACGATTGCTTGGCCAACGCGTTGAGCTATATCGGGACCGGCGCTTTCAAAACCAATGCAATGAAAGTAAAAGGAATGAACGGAAGTAGCATTTCGTCAAAACTGAACAGGTTTAAATTCAACGGTATGATTGATTTCAGACATAAATTTTAAATACACAGCACAAAACAACGGGGGTGCAGTTGATGATTCAACTGCACCCCCGTTATTTATTCCCGTAGCTTTATTTCACTACATAATTTTTAAAATTCAATCCTTCCACCGTTCCGGTAATCATATTCCCCTGCGCCACGCCACTAAAAGTGGAATTAAACACATTGATGTTCGATACATTGTTATCGCCCGTTAAAGCCGAAATAAACACGCCGTATTTGCTTTTTTCACTGCTTACATTGTCCAGATACACATTACGTACCTGAGGCGTAAAACTGCGGTCGCAAACTTCGCGGTTTTCGTAAGTCATTTCAATGCGCAGCACGGCCTCTTTACAAACACCCACTTTTACATTGCGCACAAAAATATCTTCAATCAAACCACCGCGGCAGGTACTTGTTTTGATGCGAATCACACGGTCCAGCTCCGGACTGTCCATATCGCAGTTTTCCACAAACAGCATTTTGTAGCCGCCGGATATTTCGCTTCCTACCACTACGCCACCATGTCCGTTTTTCATTTTGCAATTTCGCACAATAATGTTTTCGCTGGGTATACCCCACCGGCGGCCATCGCCGTTACGTCCCGATTTTATAGCAATACAGTCGTCGCCAGTATCAAAATAGCAACCCTCAATCAATACATTTTTGCAGGATTCAGGGTCACAGCCATCGCCGTTAGGTCCGTCGTTTTCAATGTGGAGGTTACGCATAATCACGTTTTCGCACATCAACGGATGAATTACCCAGAATGGCGAACGCAATAGTTTAACGCCCTCCATCATCACATTTTTACATTTATAAAAATTGACTAACTGCGGACGCATACCGTAGCCATCGCCCATAATGCGTTTTTCGAGCGGCACATTCTCCTCGTTCCACTTCAACAGCAGCGGACGACCAATGCGCTGCGACACAATGCCTTCTTCCCAGCCATAATGTTTGGCGCCGCACATACGCCACCAGTTTTTAAACTCGCCACCACCATCAATTGTTCCTTTTCCGGTAACGGCCACATTGGTTTGTTCGTAGGCATAAATCATGGGCTGATAGTTAATACAATCCACTCCTTCCCAGCGGGTTTTCACCAGGGGATATTGTTTGGTATCGCTTGTAAAAAGCAGGGTGGCTCCCTCGCTCAGCACCAGATTTACATTGCTTTTTAATGTAATGGGGCCGGTATGCCAAACGCCTGCAGGAACAATAACTTTTCCGCCACCGGCCGCCGAACATTTATCAATGGCTTTATTTATGGCTTTGGTATTCAAAAATTCAGGCTTATTGGCTTTCGCGCCGAACTTTAAAATATTATACTCCTTTGCCTGAAAAACAGGCGCTTTAATTTGCGCCTCAATGGCCGGGTAAATATTCGCCCAGGCATCTTTCATGGTTTTTTCGGCAGTTTGCTGAGCAAATAAACTGCTCTGAATAACTGCACACACTAAAATTACAATACCGATACGTTGAAGATTTCTCATCCTGATAAGTTGTGTTTTAAAATAGTTGTAGTTGTTATATATTAACTGAACGATAAAGATACTAATTTGTAATCAAATATTGCCTGTGCCATCGCTTCACAAATGCAAATGACCCATCATCCTGAACTTTTTACCCGTACCAATCCGCGTCATCAGCGTTCCATATCCCACCCTTCCCATCCGCGCTAATCCGCCCCATCCGCGTCATCTGCGTTCCATCTCCCACCATCTACATCCGTGCCAATCCGCCCCACCAGCGTCATCCGCGTTCCATCTCCCACCATCTCCCTCCGTGCCCATCCGCCCCATCCACGTCATCAGCGTTCCATCTCCCATCGTACATACAGTCATATAATTAAATAAACTACATATAATACCTATATAATAGCTATATAATACCATTATAATTCCAGTTATATACTGATATTATCCTAAATTTATTTTGATATTATATTACAGTTTACTATATTTGGCAGCAGAATTTAACCATTACTATAACGGATATGGCTCGTGTAAAAAATTTAGATCAGATTACCGGCAGCCTGAAAAACCTGTCGTTTTATACCCGCAAAGGCAGCGATACCATTTATGTACGCACCAAGGGCGGAGCAAGCAAGGAAAAAATAAAACGCGACCCGGCTTTTGATGGTCTCAGGCGTGTTAACAAAGAGTTTGGCGGATGCGCTAAAATGAGCAAACAAATACGCATGGCCTTTTACGGACTGGAGCATGTGGCCGAAATTAACCTTGCTGCTCAGCTAAGCAAACTGGCCAAGGACATACAAAAAACCGACACCGAACATCCTGTGGGCGAACGTACCATACAACTTTCGGACTACCGCTATCTGTTGCAGGGCTTCGATTTCGGACGGAACACCCGCTTTCATTCACTCCTGCGGGTGCCGCTTAGCTGTACGATACACAGAGACAGCCGGCAGGCCACCGTGCGGATACCCGCCTTTGCCTGTAGCTTCGGACTAAACCTGACCAACTACAGCGCCTACACGCAATTCCGCATAAGGGCAGCCCTGGGCATAGTAACCGATATGGCGCTTAACCCCGCCAACCAAACTTACGAACCCGTGCACGACACCCTCGGACAGGGCTTCCAAACCTGCAGCACCGCCTGGCTCAGTACACGGGGAACGGTGCAGGAGCAGGAATTACAACTCTCGCTTGTTACTCTCAGCGAACAGGCTACTCAAAGCGACCCGCTCACCAACCCTACCGCCCTTAGCAAGGCCGACACCCTGGTACTAACGCTTATCCTCGAATTGGGCGCCCCCGACGCTCAGGGCAATATTATGCCCGTACGCGGTGCAGGTGGCGGCGCTATTGTGGCAACTGTTTGAAAGTACCTGTAAGTGCATTGGAAAAATACCGGTTCACTACAGTTTAGAAGCTCTAAGCAGAAGTTATTTCAATCTATGGCAAAATAAGCATTAAAAATACCTGATTTTCGCTTATTTCTACAAAAATGTAAAAATAAGGAGACTTCAATCGTCTTATTTTGGAAACTTCGCTATATTTGCATCAAAATAATAGTTTTATGTCGCAATCAGAATACTTACAGGAACAAATACTGAATCGATTAAGAATGGATAATCCCTGGTGGGCTACCAACACTATCGACGATTATTTTCAGCAAATGCAAAGACGTTTGTATCTGGAGCTGTTTTATCCATTGGTTGCCGACACTGATTTACGCAGGGGATTGTTGTTGATGGGGCCCCGGCGTGTAGGTAAAACAGTAATGCTCTATCACACCATACAAAAACTGATTGATGGTGGTATTGATCCTCAAAAAATTATATTTATCTCTATTGAAACACCCATTTACAACCGTATTTCGTTAGAAGAATTGTTTGCATTGGCACGTCAGGCAGTAGGGAAAGCTGATGAACTGAAAGGTTTTTTTGTGTTCTACGATGAAATACAATACCTGAAAGATTGGGAAATACACCTGAAATCGGTGATTGATACTTTCCGCTACTCAAAATTTGTAGCATCGGGTTCGGCAGCGGCGGCTCTTAAAAAGAAAAGTCAGGAAAGCGGCGCCGGACGATTTACCGATTTCAATTTGCCTCCACTCACTTTCAACGAGTACATACATTTAAAAAATCTGAATGGATTGATGATTCCCACCACAATCAATTGGATGAGCGAAGAGTTGGAAAGTTTCGATACCATTGACATTCGTACGCTGAACGAACATTTTATACAATACATTAATTTTGGCGGGTACCCCGAGGTGGTATTCTCCGAAAAAATTCAGGCTAATCCCGGACAGTTTATACGCAGCGATATTGTGGATAAGGTGCTGTTGCGCGATTTGCCCAGCCTTTACGGTATTACCGATGTGCAGGAGTTGAATTCACTCTTTACCGTGATAGCCTATCATTCGGGCAGCGAGTTTTCGTACGACAATCTGTCGAAAATGTCGGGCGTAAAAAAAGACACACTGCGTAAATACATGGAATACCTGCAAGCGGCCTTTCTGATTCGGATTGTACACAAAACGGATATCAATGCCAAAAAATTTCAGCGGGCTACGGCATTTAAAATTTATCTGACCAATCCTTCGCTGCGCTGTGCATTGTTTCAGCCCATACAGCCTATGGATGAGAAAATGGGCGATATGGTAGAAACCACCATTTTTGCACAATGGATACAACGGTCAACTGCTAATATCAGTTATGCTAATTGGAAAGAAGGGCGCAATAGCGGCGAGGTAGATATTGTAGGACTTAGCTCCATCAATCAAAAACCATTGTGGGCTGTGGAAGTAAAATGGAGCGACCGCTACTACGAGCATACCGGCGAGTTACAGTCGCTGCTCAATTTCATGGAGAATAACCGAATCGGACAGGCTATTGTTACCAGCATTAAGAAAAAAGGGAAGAAACAGATGGAAAAAGTAGCCCTTCAGTTTATCCCTACGGCAGTATATGCTTATATAGTAGGACACAATACCTTGCAGGAACGCCGACAAAAAATCGGGCTGTAAAAATAAGCAGACAGAAACCTCCTTATTTTAAAACAAACAGCTAATACGCTGTTATATTGCCTTTTACACCGTACAAATAAGATTGACAATCGGATATAATTACGAAATTTGTTCGTTTTAACAGAATTCGGTAAGATATTACGGAGCTTCCGTCTGATGTCGGAATGATTCATCTGCACCTGAATGCTTTGGGGTAATTGGGGTTTCTCCAGATATAGCGGAACGCTGTCCCTGAAAAATGCGGGTTAGGCACGCAATTCCGCATAAGGGCAGCCCCGGGCATAGTCACCGATATGGCGCTTACCCCCGCCAACCAAAGCTATGAACCCGCACACCAACCCTACCGCCCATACCAGGACCGACACCCTGGTACTAACGCTTATCCCCGAATTTGACGTCCCCCGACTCCCTTAATAATATTATGCCCGTACGTGGCGCAGGTGGTGGCGCTATTGTGGGAGTGGGGTGAAAAAGATTTTGAATAATGTGGTTCTACCTGACTTTCCGGTTAAGATAAAAAATCTAAATTGAACAAAATTACTGAATGAGTATCCATAAAAACGGGTAGTCATTTTTTTATAAAAAAGTTCAATAAAAATAAAATAAACAACAGCTCGTTACTTATAGTCAACGAACTTTAGTCAACAAAAATGCAAATTTGCGTAAGTATAAATATATGGATATAAGATTTAAAATTGGGCAACGAATAAAACAGCTACGAACAGAGAAGAATGTGTCTCAGAACGATTTAGCCTACTTTTCCGGACTCGACAGGAGCTATTTAGCAGGTGTCGAAAACGGCAAAAGAAATATTACAATAGTAAATCTTGAAAAGATAATTACAGCACTTGAAATAACGGTTAAAAAGTTTTACGACGATACAATATTCGAGGAGCAGAAAGAGATAAAATAACTCAGCATGACCGACGTACACAATAAAGCTACCCGCAGTTACAATATAAGCTAACATTGTATTTCTAATTTCTTTACGCTATGGATAGGAATCAATTTATGAATTTCTTCAGAGATAATGATAAACTAAATCTTCTAAGTGCTGATGATAGAGTTGAGATATTTAAAACAATTCTACTCGGCTCATCTGACATTACTAAGCAGCTTTTAGATGAGCTTATAATTGATTACTGTATTGAGAATATAGAAGTAATAGAAAGAAAATAAACATGTTGAATTATTATTATAAAGATGCTATTCGTGAGTTTTGCAATAAAAGTTTAGAAACTATTATTGGAGAGATTACACTGAAAAATCAATTCGACTCTATTTCTAATCAAAATAAAGCATGGGAAAAACAGATTGAAATTCTTAAACCAATTATTCGTGATTTTACAGGTACGATTTTTTTTGAATTTTCAATACCGCGAATGGGTAAACGTGTTGATTGCCTATTAATTATCGAAAACATAGTTTTTGTAATTGAATTCAAGGTTGGAGAAAAAGAATATCTAAGCTCAAACTATGAGCAGGTTTGGGATTATGCTCTCGATCTAAAAAACTTTCATAAACCAAGTCACAATGCTTTATTGATTCCGATTTTGGTGGCTACTGATGCAAAAAGCGAAGCTATTCAATTTCTCCAAACTACACACGAGGATGGACTTTTTAAACCTCTTAAAGCCAATAAAAACAATCTTAGGGAAATATTACTTCATGGTATTGAATTTTGTAAAAACGAATCGACTTTAAAAGGTGATGATTTTGTAAAAGGCAGCTATTCTCCAACTCCAACGATTATTGAAGCTGCTGTTGCTATGTACAAAAATCATTCTGTAGCTGATATTACAAGAAGTGATGCTGATGCCAAGAACCTTACAGCTACTACTAAATCGGTATCAGAAATTATCAAGAATGCGCAAAATGATAAGAAAAAAGTTATTTGCTTTGTAACCGGTGTGCCTGGAGCGGGTAAAACTTTGGTAGGTTTGGATATTGCAACAAAGCATTTGGATAAAAACAAAGGCACACATAGTATTTTCCTTTCAGGTAATGGACCTTTAGTGGCAATTTTACAGGAGGCATTAACTCGCGATACTGTTCACAGAGCAAAGGAGATGGATGTGAAAATTACAAAAGCACGTGCTCGTGAAGGTGTAAAGGCATTTATTCAAATCATCCATCATTATCGAGATGCATATTTAGTTGACCCTACGGCACCTTTTGACCATGTTGCAATTTTTGACGAAGCTCAACGGGCTTGGAATAAAGAACAGACTGTAAACTTTATGCGTCGAAAGAAGAATCAACCCGATTTTGCATATTCAGAACCAGAATATCTGATATCGTGCTTAGATAGGCATCAAGATTGGGCAGTTATTGTTTGTTTAGTTGGTGGAGGTCAGGAGATTAACACTGGTGAAGCAGGTATTTCTGAGTGGCTTTATGCAATAAAGAATTCTTTTCCTCATTGGGAGGTTCAAATCTCACCAAATCTGACTGATAGTGAATACAATGCATTTGATGCAATTGCAAAAATTGAAAAAGATTGCAAAACTTTTTATAATGCAAATCTGCATTTATCAGTTTCAATGCGTTCGTACAGGGCTGAGAACGTTGCTTTATTTATAAAACAACTTCTAGATTTAGAAACGCAAAAAGCAAGCGAAACATTAAAACTTATCTCTGATAAATATCCGATAGTAATCACTCGAAGTATTGAGACAGCAAAAAAATGGTTAAAAGA
>JBLIZK010000303.1:0-3855 GCA_048859825.1 Paludibacter sp. | reverse complement strand
CACATATTCGTTTTGTTGAATATTCAAATTGATGTCGATTAGAGCCGGAACACTTAAGTTACCCATCTCGTAATTTTTATGCAGGTTTTTTATTTCGATTAACATGAATATAATTTCAATTTATTCTTATGTCCTATTTCTTACATCTTTACTCTTTGCTCTTTGCTCTTTTGTCTTTTGTCTTTTGTCTTGGCTCTTGGCTCTTGGCCCCTGGCTCTCCACCCTACTCATACCTCAGCGAATCCACCGGTTTCAGGTTAGCGGCATTTTTGGCGGGCAAATACCCGAAGCTAATACCCACCAGTACCGAAAAGCCGAAAGCCAGCACAATAGAATACGGTTGAATAAAGGTTTTAACATCGGTAAACAGCGAAACCGACAAGGATAAAGATACGCCCAGTATCACCCCGATAATACCTCCCGTAATACTAATGGCCACAGCTTCGCTCACAAACTGACTCATAATATCGGCTTTACGGGCACCAATAGAGCGACGGATACCGATTTCGCGGGTGCGCTCCATTACGGTTGCCAGCATGATATTCATAATACCAATACCACCCACCAAAAGCGATATGGCAGCTATGGCGCCCAGCAGGAAGTTATAGATTTGTCTTTCTTTTTCCTCCTGACGTAAGAGTTCGTAAGGGATTACAATGTCGTAGTCGGTATTGTTGAAGTGGTGACGTTGCAGAATGTTTTCAACCAGTGTGGAAGTTTCCATTAGCCGGTCCGAATTATCAATCTGGATAGTTATTTGTTGAATTTCGCTTATGAGTTCATTTTCGCGTGTGAAACGTTTCAGAAAAGTGCTGAGTGGTACATAAATATCCGAATTCAGGTCGCGGGCCGCCAGTTCGCCCACTGTTTCGGTAAATACTGCTTTGGATGAAAGTACACCCGTCACTTCGAGCCATTGGTCTTCAATTTTTATCATTTTGCCCAAAGGGTTTTCGTTTCGAAAGAGGGTAGCAGCCACGCCTGCTCCCAATACGCAGACTTTCAGTTGCTCGTTGTATTGTGCTTCGGTTATAAAGCTCCCTTTATTGGTGCTGTAGTTCAGTACTTTTTCAAAATCGGGGGTTATCCCAATCACTGTTGATTTCGCCGACTTATCGGTGTATTTCACTTCGGTACTGATTTCGGCCTGAGGTGCAGTGCGTACTACGCCCGGAATAATGTCCTTAAAGGTGCGGGCATCCTGTAACGATAATCCTTCGGAGAATTTGGCTCTGACTTCTTCCAGCTCCTGATCCGAAAGCTTTTTTTCGCGGATAATAATGTTGTTTACGCCCATGTCCTGGTATTTGGCAATGGCCTCGCGTTTGGCCCCTTCGCCAATCGAGAGCATGGTAATAACCGATGCCACTCCGAATATGATACCCAACATGGTTAAGAATGAGCGAAACTTATGGTCGACAAGACCGTGTAGCGCAAGGCGTATGTTTTCTTTGTAATGCATAATATTAATCCTGAATATATTCGCAACTAACAGTCATTCCCGGTTTTAAGCGTTCGTCCGAAGCAAGCATTTTAACTTCTACATCGAATACTTTTTGTTTCGATTTTTCATCCTTTAAATGACAGAATTTACCAATACTGCTTATTTCTCCTTTAAATACAACTTTAGGCAAAGCATCGAGCCGTACGTCCACTTTCTGTCCAGTTTTAATTTTCAGAAAATCGCGTTCGTTGATGCAGGTGTTCACTTTCATCCATTTGAGGTCGGGCACATTGCCCATCATATTGCCGATGTAAATTTCGTCGCCAATTTTGAGTGTTTGGCCGTTGCGGCGGTTAATGCCAATTTGAAAAATACCGTCGATGGGTGTGCGTATGGTGAGTTGCGGCAGTATTTTTCGGGCATCGTTGAGTTGCGTTAGCAGTTGTCGTTCTCTGACGCGTTGCACCTTCATTTCGTTGCTGGCAATTATTTCGTATAATTCGGCCTGACGTTTCACTTGTCTGAGTCGTATTTCGGCTTGTTTAAACTCCAGCGCTTTTACTTTGCGGATTTTTTCCGACTCAAATTTGTACGATTCCACTTCGAGTTTTTTCAGGTCGAAGGCCGATTGCTCGTTCAGGTAATTTGCCCGTATTTCGCTCCGGCGATTGCTCAGGTCGACAATCAGTTTTGCAATGGTTGCTTTTTGAGTTTCCAGTCGCGACTCGGCATCCACAATGTATTTTTTTATTTCGGTAGGGTCAAGTTGAATAATTGAGTCGCCTTTTTTAACTTTTGCGCCCTGTTCGAGTAGCCCTATAACCTTCATTTGGTACCAGTTATTGCCAAAGCGGGGAAGTACAAATGCCCTTACATCCACTGCTTTGAGTTCGCCGGTTTCAATAATTCGTCTTCCTTCTTTGCCGGATTCGTCCGTTTTTTTGTCGGTATGGGGTGAGCATGCTGTGTAAGTCAGAAACAAACAGCCCACGAGTGTTTGTATCAGTTTATTTTTCATCGGTAGTCAAGTTTTCCTGTTTTTTATCTTTCTTATCATCGGTAGCAAATGGGTTGCTCAGGGCTACTTTATCGCCTTTTTCGAGCCCTTTAATAATTATCACATAGTCGTTGTTGCTTTCGCCGGTTTCAACTATGACTTTTTCAAACCCTTTGAGTGTTTTTTTGTACACAAAACTTTTATCGGCCTCGGTTTGAATGGCTTCAAGCGGCACAAAGAGGGCATTGTTTATTTTTCCGAGAATAATCCGGCAGCTAACGCTCAGGCCCGGCAGTAATTTTTTGTCGGACCCCTTGAGTAAAATCTGCACAGGGAATACTTTTACTTTCGATTTATTGTCTTTGTTAACGGCCAGATTGGCCACGCTGGTCACTTCGCCCATGTATACGCTATCGGAAAATGCATCGGGTTTTATTTCCACCTTTAGTCCTTTTGATATTTTGGAAATGTCCACCTCGTTAATTTTTACATTGGCCCGTAGTAATTTCAGGTCGGGGAGTTGTACCACTGGCATTCCTGCCCAGCACTGGTCGCCTACCTGGTATTTATTTCCACTTGTCCAGTTTTTATTTATAATGGCAATCCCCGATGCCGGAGTTATCACAAATAATTTTTTGAGGGTTTCTTTGGCTTCTTCCAGGCGTGCTTTGTCCTGTTCTATCGAAAGATTTTTTTGCCGGATTTCTTCTTTCTGGATTTTAATTTTATTGTCGATTTGCTCTTTGGCACGCTTTAAAGCGATATTCGCTTTTTCGAGATTGAGTTTAATTTCTTTCTTTTTGATTTCCGACTCATAGTTTGACGACTCAAAGCGTATTTTTGAAATTTCCTGCGAAATGCTTGTCACTTCGTAATCGGCATTGAGTTCCGATAAGTCCGATTGCTGTTGTGCTTCCAGTTTCTCCAGCTCGGCTATGGTCATTTGTAATCGCGATTCGGCTTCGGTTACTCCCTTCTGAACTTCCGAGGGGTCGAATACAATGATGGTATCGCCGGATTGTACATCGCCTCCGTCTTTCACGATTTCAGTAATCTTCAGGTTGCCATAGCGCCAGGGTATACTTGGCGACGATAAATTGACAGAGTTAACTGCCTCAATTTCGCCTTCTTCGTATATTTCAAGATAAAATACACCTTTCTGAACTGCGGCCGTGGGCACTTCTTTGGTTTTTTCCTCCTTTTTACAGGAAATGATTATCGGAAATAACAGCAAGAGCACTGCTGTACAAAGTTTTGGAATAACTGATTTTCTCATATAGTGTATACTGTCTGTTTACTTTTTAGTACCGGATTTTGTTGGTTGTTTTGAGGTTGAAAAAACGGTCTTCTTCTTTACCAGACTATAATCCGGTTCGGTCAGGGTAATTTCATCGCCAGATCGGAAGAGCGTCGT
>JBLIZK010000302.1:0-4362 GCA_048859825.1 Paludibacter sp. | reverse complement strand
ATTGATGAGTAATGAAAGGGGAGTTAAGGTTCTTTTGTTAGGTGGCGTAGCTGGTATATCACCTACAGAGGTTGTGATATTAGGTGCGGGTATTGCCGGAATGGTTGCGGCGCGTACAGCTTTGGCACTGGGAGCTCAGGTGAAAATTTTCGATCACGATATAAGTAAACTTCGTAAAATTCAGCATTATCTCGGACAGCAGGTGTTTACTTCGGTTATTCACCCGGCTGTGCTTTTCAGGGCTTTGGCTTCGGCCGATGCTGTAATTGGGAATTTACGGTACATTTATGGTTCTGAGCGTTTTATGGTTTCTGAAGACTTGGTTAAAACCATGAAAACCGGGGCAGTGATTGTCGATTTAAGTGTGGATCAGGGTGGTTGTTTTGAAACATCGAAATGTCGAACCCTGAAAAATCCGATGTTCGAAAAGCACGGAGTTATTCACTATTGTTTACCTAATATTTCGGCGCGAGTGGCACGTACTGCCTCAATGGCACTGAGCAATATTTTTGCACCGATGATGCTTAAAATTGCCCGTTCTGGCAGTGTGGAGCAGGCTGTTAAAGAGAGCGCAGGTTTCCGAAATGGGGCGTATGTGTTTGGCGGAGTACTCGTTAACAGATTAATTGGTGATTATTACGATATGCCTTCGAGCGACATTGGTTTGTTAATTGCGGGTTATTAATTAAATGAACTGCTTACTTCAACCAGTAAATTTTCAATTTTTGATGTAACTTCTTTTGAAGATCCGTTGGCATTATTAACTAATACAGCAAAGGCCAATGTTTGATCGTTGATTTTTATGTATCCTACGTAACTTTTTACTCTCGAAATAGTACCACTTTTTGCATGTACCTTTCCTTTTAAAGTGGTTGACGATAAGAAATTTTTTAATGTTCCACTTTCGCCTGAAACAGGCAGTGTGTTGTAAAAAGCATTAAAACTTTTGCTTTTGCTATACATGTAACTTAGTAGCTCTACAAAAAAATTGGCTGATACTGCGTTTGTAGGCGATAACCCCGAGCCATCGTATTGAAATAACTCATTTGTTGACAGACCTTTTGATTTCCAGTAATTGTTTATTTTGCTTTTCGAATCCTGGTTGTTGCCTGGTGAGTTTGTGCCGATACTTAATTGTTTAAATATGTATTCAGCATAATGATTGTTGCTTTGATGGTTGATTTCGGTACATATTTCACTAAGTTTTGGCGAATTGTGAGTGTAAATTATAAATTTTCGACAATTGTCATCATTTACCAATAAATCTCCTTTAAAACGGATGTTGTTTTTGTCAAGTGCTGTCTTGAAATCTTTTAAGAAAACCTCAGCCGGATGTGGTATGTCTGTTTTGGAAATAAATTCGTTTCTGTTTGCAGGTATTTCGCCAAAAACACTACGCTCATTTATATAAGGTATGCCATAAAAATAAGCGTTATCTGATTTTGTTGCAGTGCTTTTTACGTAATTTCTGAATTTCAGGCCTTGTATAGCAGGTTCTGTTCTTAAAATTTGAGGTGTTGTATTTATGTTGCCCGATTGGAATACTACTTTGCAGGTGTTGTCAGAATACGACAATGCATGTATTGCAGGTGCATAATAATTCCCCATGTCTTCCCATGTCCAGCCCGGATTGACAAGCTGTTTTTCAAAACAACTTTCACAAACAGCAATATTCCCATTAATTTCCTGAATTCCTGCTTGCTTTATAGCATTTATCCACTTTGCGAAAAAATCTTTATCACCCGATTTTTCAGAACCTAAAGTAGGGTCTCCGGCCGCTTTTACTATTAAATCTCCATTTAAAATACCTTTTGATGAAATATTGCCGTCGATTTCCAGTGTGGTTTTTATGGTGTAATCCTCGCCTAAGAGCTCCAGAGCACTTGCAGTAGTAATTGTTTTCAGAGTTGATGCACAAATCAGAGAATTGTGGCTGTTGAGTTCTGCCAATACTTTACCATTGCTCAGGTTTTTTATCATCAGACTAATATTGGCATTTTTAAGTAACTCATTGTTTTTGAACCGCTCTGTTGCCTTTTGTGAAAAGCTGATTTGAGAAATAATAAGTAGAAATATGATAGTTTTAATCTTTTGCATGACTGTAGTTGATTATTGTGTAATGCAAAAATACAACTTTAAAGCTTTAAATAAAAGTCTTTAAGAAGTTTCGCAAAATCATCACTATATACATGTCTTGTGTCAGTTTCGATTAGTAGGTTGTTAGTTAAGCAAGCGTTGTTTTCGGGCGAAAGCTCAATCAATAATCTTTTAGCATTCGCACCCGGTTTTGGTATTACATATGTTTTTCGGGTGCAGTACAATTGTACCAAAAGAGCATACCTGATTAATTCTTCGCCTTCGGGGATGGGTAGTATCAAACAAAGCTTTCCATCCTTGGATAGTGTTTGTAAAGCAAAGCTGACAATTTCCTGATGAAAACTTTCAAATGCATGCCTTGCAAGCGTACGTTGCTGGTTCGGATTCTTAAGTGAGTTAACAAAAAAAGGCGGATTGGAGACAATTAAATCGAATTTAGTGGTATTGTGTTTCGAGAATTCGGAAAGACTGAATTCGATGGCCTGTAATCGGTTCTGCCAGGGCGAATTTATAAAATTCAACTGTGCCTGATAGCATGCATTTGAGTCAATATCAATTCCCGTTATATGAGCATTAAAGCGTTGCGCAAGCATTAAGGCAATTAATCCGGAACCTGTGCCAATATCCAGAATGTGTTCAGGAGAGTCGGCAGATGCCCAGGCCCCAAGCAGAACCCCATCAGTGCCTACTTTCATAGCACAGTGCTCATGACTGACTGTAAACTGTTTAAAACTAAAAAATGATGCCCCCATTTGTTTATTTTTTTTCAGATGAAGGCGGATTTTGAGTGTTGTTTTTTCTCAAATCGTTCTCAGGGACTTTGTTGTATGTGTTATTTTGTCTGAAGGAGGAGCGCTCGTAGCGTTTGTTTTGCAGTTTAGTTCGTTGTTCTTTGTTAAGGATTTTTATCAGCTCGGCTTCTTTGTCCTTCATCCTTTGTAAGGCTTCGGCACGGCTATTCGATACCTGGCGGGCACGTGCATATTTAAGCATAATCTCGTGTACACGAACTGTTTGTTCCTTGCTTAGACTCAATTCATTTCTTAATTTTTCCGTTTGAATGGCGGCTTCCATTTCTGGTGTACGTTCAGTTGTGGCATTGAATTCCTGCGCCCTGACCGAGAGTGTGGAAATGAAGAGTAAGAATATGTAAATATGTTGTTTTTTTAGCATCATATAATCCGGAACTGAACAAATGATAGCATCAATCATTGTGCCATAAAGTGTTAATTGGCCCGATTTAATTATTGTATTTTAAAAATTGGACAATATTTGTCAAAATACGAAATTGAATATCGTATTATTTTGTGAAATGAATATCTTTGTGAATATAAATACAAATCATTATGTCAAAAATAACAGAACGCATTAAGCAATTACGAAATGCCATGCAACAATCGGGTGTGGCAGCTTGTATCGTTCCGGGTACCGACCCGCATGCAAGTGAATATATAGCCGACTTTTGGAAAGAACGTGAGTGGATAAGTGGTTTTGATGGTTCGGCTGGTACGGTAGTTATAGCTATGAACAATGCTGGTTTATGGACAGATTCACGCTATTTTTTACAAGCTGCAGAGCAATTGAACGGAACAGGAATTGAATTAATGAAAATGGGAGACCCATCTACTCCGGATATGCTAAGTTGGATTTGCGCAGAACTGAAACCAGGCGAAAAAGTGGGAGTGAACCCTCAAATGTTTTCGGTAAATGCTTATGCTGCAATGAAAAATGATTTTCTGGTAAATGGTATACAGTTGGTGTCGGTTGATTTAATGGCTGAGGTTTGGGCAGAACGTCCCGCGTTACCTAAAATTCCGTTCTATGTGTTCGATGCTACTCATGCCGGACGTCAGGCGAAAGAAAAACTTTCAGAATTGCGGGAAGAGTTAAATCGTTTACATGCCGATTTTATGGTGCTTTCTGCACTTGACGATATTGCATGGCTTTATAATATTCGAGGTAAGGATGTTGACTACAATCCTGTGGTCATAGCCTATTCAGTTGTAAGTAAGTCAGAGGCAGTATTGTTTATTGATAATGAAAAATTAACTCCTGAGAATAGTTCTTATTTGGACGATCAGGGTGTTCTGGTGTTACCATACGATGCTATATACGGTTATTTAAATAAATTACAACCAACTAGTTCCATTTTAATTGACGGAGCTAAGCTGAATCAATCACTGAACGAGGCTATTCCTGCTGATATTCGTCGCATCAATACGATGTCACTGGTGTTTAAAATGAAAAGCATTAAGAACAATATTG
>JBLIZK010000301.1:0-9622 GCA_048859825.1 Paludibacter sp. | reverse complement strand
GAAAAAAGATGGACACAACAGCTACTCAAAATCAAAATCAAGGAGATAAAATGTAAATGCCGAAAGTGCTAATTATTTATTTGTAACCTTACAAATAGATAACAAAAAAGCTAAATCCGGTTTTGTGGAGATATTGCTATCAAAGAAAAATGCTGCTAACATTCGTTTTCGTTACGAACTAAAACAGCGGGCTAAAAACTCGGCATCACGTCAAGGATTTAACAGCAGCGACGTAGTATATTTGTTAATGCCCGACCGCTTTGCCAATGGAAATCCCGGTAACGACAACATACCTGAAATGCCCGAAAAAGCCAACCGTGCAATAGATTATGGCAGGCATGGCGGCGACATACAGGGTATTCGCAATAATCTGGATTATATAAAGGAACTGGGTGCAACGGCCATCTGGACTACACCAGTGCTTGAAAATAATTTCCCACGCTACAGTTACCATGGTTATGCCATCAGCGATATTTATAAAATCGATCCACGGTTTGGTACCAACGATGAATATGTGGCAATGGTTTCGGATGCACATCAGAAGGGATTGAAAGTAATTATGGATATGGTATCGAACCATGGTGGCATTGATGCCTGGTGGATGAAAGATTTGCCTTTCGCTGACTGGATTCATCAATGGCCCGAAATGACTTATACCAATCACAAAGCCTGGACAATGAAGGATACTCACGCTTCCGAAATCGATAAAAAAACATATCTGGATGGATGGTTCGACAAAACCATGCCGGATATGAATCAACAGAATCCGTATTTCCTTACCTGGTATACCCAGAATTCTATTTGGTGGGTTGAGTATGCTGACCTTGATGGCATACGTATGGATACATATCCCTACAATGATAAAGATGGAATGGCTCGTTGGGCAAAAGCAATTATGGATGAATATCCGAACTTTAATATTGTAGGCGAAACCTGGTTGTATAGCCCGTCGGACATAGCTCTTTGGCAAAAAAATGCGGTTAATCCACTCAACTACAACTCACAAATGCCTTCAGTAATGGATTTCATTCTTCAAAAGGCACTTTCAACCTGCTTTAACGAGCACGGGAAGCCGTGGGAAGATTTGGGAATGAATCGTTTGTATAGCTGTATTGCCAACGATTATGTATATGCTGATACTGATAATTTATTTGTTTTTGTAGAAAATCATGATACGCAGCGACTTCATAAAATGTACGATGGCAATGTGGCAAAATTCAAAATGCTGATGACATTTTTAATGACAACAAGAGGAATTCCGCAAATATATTATGGAACCGAAATAGGAATGACAGGCGACAAAAATGTGGGCGATGGCGATATTCGTCGCGATTTTCCGGGTGGATGGAAAGGCGATGCTCAGAATGCGTTTTTAGCTTCAGAACGTACTTCGGATCAAAAGCAATATTTTGACTTTCTGGCGAAACTATTACACTGGCGACAAAACAAAACAGTGGTTCATACCGGGAAACTTCTGCACTATGTGCCTGAAAACGATGTGTATGTGTACTTCAGGTACAACAATTCTGAACGGCTTATGGTGGTAATGAATAATAACGAACATGCTCAAACCATGGCTTTGAAACGATACAGCCAATTGCTACACGGCTACAGTTCAGGTGTAGACCCGCTTAACTGGCAAAACTATAAACTCACTGAAAACCTGACAATTCCGGCTCAAACGGCTTTGATTCTGGAGCTAATAAAAGACTAATATTAAATATTTCTAAAATGAAACGATACTATTTACTGCTGATTCTGGCATTTAATATTTCGCTTGCCTTTGCGCAGGTTTCCACTCTCCCGGTGTTTATAACACAGTCGGGCATGTCCATTGATATCACCTTTGATGCTGCTGCCGGTTCGGCCGGTCTGAAAGGCCTTACAAGTGGTGTATATGCACACATGGGTGTAATTACATCGGCAAGTACATCGTCGAGCGACTGGAAATACGTGGTTACGCCATGGCCAAATGGAACAAATTCAGCTCAGGCTAATATTGCTAAAAATACACTTACCTATATTGGAAACAATATCTGGAAAATGAGTATTTCGCCCGATATTCTTAGCTTTTTTGGAGTACCATCTAATCAAACAGTTACAAAGCTGGCATTTGTATTTCGGAATGCTGATGGAAGTAAAACGGGTAAAACAGCTACAGGAGGTGATATTATCGTAAATGTTTATCAGTCAGGGCTAAATATGTCGTTTCAGAAACCTGCTTCCAACCTGACACTGGCTGTTGGAAGTACGCAGGTTTTTAAAATAGCAGCTTCGGTCAATTCGCAGTTGAAAATAGAAGTAAATGGCTCGGTAATTAAATCGTCGACCACCGATTCAACTACGCTTACTGCCACACACACTTTTAGTGCGGCCGGCGATTATACCGTAATCGGCACAGCAGTTGCCTCAGGAGCGGTTGTTTTTGATACAGTCTATGTGTTTGTGCCACAACCTGTTATTAGTCAGGCCCGACCTGCCGGTGTAAAAGAGGGAATTAATTATGTAGATAATTCAACAGTAACGCTTGTGTTGCATGCACCTGACAAATCGAATGTGTTTTTGCTGGGCGATGTAAATAACTGGATGCAGTTGAATGCCTATCAACTTAAAAAAGACGGTGAATATTGGTGGATAACACTCAGTGGCTTAACGCCAGGCCAGCTATATCGTTATCAATACCTGGTGGATGGCGCGATTAAAATCAGCGACCCTTATACCGAATTATTACTCGACCCCTGGAACGACCCTTATATCAATCAGAATTACACGATATATCCTGATTTACCTGCCTATCCGACAGGTAAAACCGATGGCGTTGTGGCCACTTTTCAAACTAACAGGTCGGCTTACAGCTGGGAGGTGAACTCGTTTACGCCCGCTTCGTACGAAAATATGGTTATTTATGAATTGCTTCTGCGCGATTTTACGACCGAAAAATCATATGCGGCTGCTATTGCCAAACTTGATTATCTGAAGAACCTGGGCATAACAGCCATTGAATTGATGCCTGTACAGGAATTTGATGGTAATAATAGCTGGGGGTATAACCCGAATCATTTTTTTGCGGTGGACAAGGCTTATGGCCCTGCCGATATGTTACGTAAGTTTATTGACGAATGTCACAAGCGGAACATTGCTGTGATACTCGATATGGTTTTCAATCATGCATCAGGGCTTAGTGCATTTGCAGGCTTATTCTGGGATTCCACAAACAATCGACCTGCTGCCAACAACCCCTGGATGAATGCTGTTGCACCTCATCCTTACAGTGTTTACAACGATTTTAATCATAGCTACACTGCAACACGCGAACATTTTAAAAGGGTATTGCAATTTTGGCTTACCGAGTACAAGGTAGATGGTTACCGGATGGACTTAACCAAAGGGCTGACTCAGACTACGAGCACTGAATCCACAGCTTCGAACTACGACCAAAGCCGCATCGATATACTCACAGAATATTACAACGCTGCCAAAGCAGTAAAACCGAATGTGATGTTTATTCTAGAGCATTTTTGTTCATCCACCGAGGAAACTGCGCTGGCCAATAAAGGCATGTACTTGTGGCGAAATGTGAACAATGCTTACAGTCAGGCTGCAATGGGTTTTCAAACAAGTAGTGAGTTTAGCGGTATGGTTGCAAGTCCCCGCCAATGGGTAGGCTATGCCGAAAGTCATGATGAGGAACGAAACTTTTTTAAAGCAAAAACGTACGGAGCTTCGTTTATTGCCACCGATTCCATAGCACGTATTAAACGCGTACCCTTAAATATCGCCTTTACCACGCTGCTACCGGGCCCTAAAATGGTTTGGCAATTTGGCGAAATGGGCTACGATTATTCCATCAACTCGAATGGTGGACGTACCAACGAAAAGCCATCAGCGTGGGGCTGGCTTAACCTGTCGCACCGCAAAGCGGCTGCCGATGCGGCTGCCAAAATAATTTCGTTACGCAAATTGTATCCATCGGCGTTTACACAAGGTACGTTTAGCACTCAGGTTACGGCAGCCGATTGGAGTGCGGCCCGCCGTATTGCTCTTGCACACTCTGATTTGAATATGGTGGTGCTGGGAAATTTTACAACAGCTGCTGTTACTGCTTACCCGAATTTTAGCAAAACGGGAAAATGGTACAATGTGCTTACAGGCGAAGAGCTGAATGTGACGAACACAGCGATGAGTGTTACAATGCAAACGGGTGATTTGCTTATTTACACGGATAGGGTTGTAAATTTCCCTTCGGGTGTTGAAAATACTGCAGTGCGCAATGAATCAATCGTTTTTCCTACAGTTACGTCGGGCAGATTGTATGTAAATACGCCGAATAGTGTAAATAAAGTAGCAGTTTATACCTTGCAGGGGCAGTTATTACGTACCGAAAACAATATTTCGCAAACGGACCTTAGCGCTTTGAGTTCCGGAGTGTATCTGGTGGAAATCAGCATGCCGGGCCGACGGGTTGTGGCAAAAGTAATGAAGGAATAAGCCCGGCAGGGTCGAGATATCAATATCCATGTGTGAAAGCTATGGGTGAACGAGACAACAGTGTAAGTATAATACCGGATGGATTTGAATATCAATTGGATATTGTGCGAGTGAAAGACGTATAATTGCACTGAGCGCCAGGGATTGCAGCGGCGTGCCGGACGCATAGCGGACGGTACAAGAGCGTAAAGCCCGGCCCGAAGGGGGCGCCCAAATGATTTTTAGTTTATAAAGTTTTGATTTAAAGTAAACTGCTGACTGCAAACTTCTAATTTGAGTATGAAAACGATTGCATTTTCGGTGCTATTAGCACTTTTGATGGCACTTTGTGCCTGTAACCCGAACAATAGGACGGTATACGTGTCGGATGCTTTTTCGGTGTATCCTGACCGGGTGGTGCAGGATAGTTTTGTGGCGCGCGCGCTGAGTCCGTACGAAATGTCGTCGGGCTATAGCAGTGCGGAGTTTCAGAAGTACAGTCCTACGGTGGAATTTAAACTCAGTATCAATTCGCACGATAACGAACTGCCTTTTGGTAAAAACCATGTGCTCACGCTAAAACCGGTGAACGGACTGGTGGAAACAACCATTGTGTTTGGGCAACAACTACAACAAAAATCGGACGATGAGACTTATGACAACTTAGCCCGGAATACTCCCTGGCATATTAAAGTGGATATGCGAAAGATTTTTGAGGCCTTCGCCAAAGATGGTTTTTATACGCTTTACAATGGCGATGTGCTTACCAAAACCGATTTTAAAGCGCTTTACATAGCTGGTAGCGGAGCTCCCCTGAGTTGGGATTTTAGTAATTTGTACACGCGGGCCGATATGCAATTAAAGGATGATGATGGCGATGGTATTTACGAAATAACATTGCTGATGAATTCGCATACGAACGAAAAAAAACTGACTCAACGCTGGAAACTTAGCAAGGATATTTCGGAATTGCCGGGTTACAGTTCGGATTATGTGTTGAGCGATGCTGTTTATAATCTCTCGCTCGAGGAAATGCTGATGGCTATTGAAGCCGACAGTACGTTTCGTACAGGCAAGGAGTGGGCTGGTGTGTGGACGCGTGATATCAGTTATAGTATACTCTTGTCGATGGCCTATATGCAACCCAAAGTGGCTCAATACAGCCTGATGCGTAAGGTAAAAAACAACCGTATTGTGCAAGATACGGGTACCGGGGGCGCTTATCCGGTATCGACCGACCGAATAATATGGGCTGTGGCAGCCTGGGAAGTGTACAAAGCAACGGGAGAAACCAACTGGCTCAATTATGCATACAAAGTAATTAAAAACACTATAGCCGACGATATGCTGAATGCTTTTGACCCTGAAACGGGTCTGATGCGTGGCGAGTCGTCGTTTCTCGACTGGCGCGAGCAGACTTATCCGCACTGGATGCAACCGTCGGATATATATCAGTCGATGAATTTGGGCACCAATGCAGCCCATTACAGGGCGAATGTAATTGCAGCCGAAATGGCTACGATGCTGAACGACAATGAAAACGCTGAGAAATTCAGGAGTCAGGCCGAAACCATTAAAAATGGGATTCAAAAGCATTTATGGATAAACGAAAAGAATTATCACGGACAGTATTTGTACGGACGCTCGCACATGTTGCTTTCGCCGCGTGCCGAAACGCTTGGCGAGGCGCTTACAATACTCTTTGATATAAGTACGAACGAACAAGCCGCCAAAACGGTTGCTGATTTCCCGATAACTCCTTTTGGCGTGAGTTGTATTTATCCTCAAATACCGGGTATTCCGCCTTACCACAACAACGGCATCTGGCCATTTGTACAGTCGTATTGGGCATTGGCAGCGGCAAAGGCAGGTAATGAACAGGCTGTGATGGCTCAGGTAGCTGCCATTTACCGTGCATCAGCCATGTTCCTTACCAACAAGGAAAACTATGTGGCCGAAACGGGCGATTTTGCCGGAACACAGGTAAATTCAAGTGTTATGCTCTGGAGTTTATCGGGCAATCTGGCGCTGGTTCACCGCCTGTTGTTTGGCATCGGGCTTCAACCCGATAAGATGGAGTTTCGTCCTTTTGTACCCGAAGCACTGAAAGGGAAACGTACACTGACAAACTTTCGTTACCGCAATGCAGTATTACACATTGATATGGAAGGTTTTGGCAACGAAATTAAACAGTTTCTGGTAAACGGAAAAGAGTCGAAACCTGAAATAGCAGCCAACCTTACCGGAAATATTTCAGTGAAAATTGTTTTAGCAAATAAGATTAAAGGAACTTCGGGAACAAAGGATGTACCGGTTAGTTTTACGCCCACAACTCCCATTGTGCAACTGTCGGCTTCCATGTTAAAATGGGATAATATTCCGAATGCTGTACAATATGCAGTGTACAAAAATGGTGGTTTGCTGCTCCGAACCGGCGATAATACTTTGCTGATAAATACTGATAGCATAGCCGAATATCAGGTGATGGCGCTGGATAAAAACGGGAATAGTTCGTTTTTGTCGGCACCTGTGCATACAGGTGAGTTGCCTGCGGTTATTTCATTTAAAAGTGGTCAGAAAGTGGAGCCAACAAACCTTACATCAGGTTTTGTAACCATATCGCCCACTCAGGGCACAAGACTAAGTATGAACGTGAACATTGCTACTGATGGAATATATGCGTTGAAAATACGCTACGCCAACGGCAATGGCCCCGTGAATACCGAAAATAAATGCGCTTTCCGTGCTTTTTACATCGATGGAAAAAAGGCCGGCACATTTGTTTTTCCGCAACGAGGGAGCAACGAGTGGCAAAATACCGGATTCAGCAATGTGCTGAAAACAACTCTGAAAGCCGGTATGCATCAGTTTGAAGTGGTTTGGGAACCCTCTAACGAGAATATGAATGGCGATGTGAACGAAGCAAGGCTTTTTTCTTTCATAATTTCGCCATTACCTCGCCGGCAAATTGCTCAAGACCCGGGTCGCGTGCACCCATAAGCAGTAGTACGTCATTGCCCGTAAAGTGTGGTCGTAAAGCCTCTACCAGATTTTGGCGGTTTTCCACAAAGAATGCTTTTTTGCCCAGTTTGCGGATGTCTTCTATCAGGTCGTTGGCCGAAATATCTTTTACTGCTGTACCTCCGGCATAAAAAATTTCGCTCATCCATATTTCATCGTCGGGGCGAAGTACTGCAGCTATTTCCTGTACAAAATCGTTGCGTAAAAAGCGGGTTGGACCGTAACCATGAGGCTGAAACCAGGCTATCACTTTTGGAGCGACCGGCTGACAGGCCAAAATGGATGCCGCACATTTAGCGGGGTTATGGGCGTAATCGTCAATTAGGATTACGCCGTTTTTATTGCCAATAAGCTGATGGCGTCGGTAAATACCTTCGTATTTTAATAAAGCTGCTGCTGCGGTTTTCAAATCGACTCCCAAACGATTCACTACTGCTATGGCTGCCAGGGCATTTTCCATGTTGTGACGGCCAACGGTATGCATTTTTATGGTAGTTCCGGCTACTTCAAAACTAATTTCGAAGCTGTTTTGTGAAAAACTACTTGCTATATAACCCGCTTTGCTCTCGCTGGTTACCCCGAAATCGTTGTTGCTGTTTACCGAAAGTCGGGCAGCCAGTTTATTGGACTGATTGGTAATAAAAATCTCTTTTGTATTGTCGCGAAAGGTGCCAAATAATTGCATCAGTTCGGCTATTTCCTGGTGGTCTTTGTCAATATTCAATAACAAACCAATTTCCGGATGGTATTGTACAATTGAACCATCGCTTTCGTCGGCTTCAATAACTAACCATTCGCCTTTACCCACTTTGGCATTGCCAATTTTACCTTCGCGTATTATGCTGGTGAGCCCGGCGCCGCTGATAATACTTGGTTCCATGCCTGCATATTGCATGATATCAAAAATCATGGCCGAGGTAGTACTTTTGCCCGATGTGCCTCCTACTGCAATGGTTTTTTTGCTGTCGGCAATCAGTGCTAATACCTGTGAGCGGCGCAGTATAGGTATATTCATCTCGCGTGCCTTCTTTACTTCGTATACAGTATCTTCAATTGCCGTCGACACAACTACTAAATCAGTTTGTTCAGTTATACCCGAACCATCCTGCAAAAAGCATTGAATACCTTCGGTTTCGAGTCGGCTGCGGGTTTCGTTTTCTGTATCAGGGCTAAAGTAGCGGTCGCTACCGCTAACAGATTTACCTACACCACTCAGGTATTGTGCTATGGCACTCATCCCGGTACCTGCTACTCCGATAAAGAAGATATTGTTATAATCGTTGATAGTCATACGCATATGTGGGATTGAAAGTTGTTGGTCAATCGCACATCAAAAATAAGAAAAATCAGCTTAATATACTATAGTGGCGGTATCATTTATATCATAAGGCTGTACTCCGGAGAGTCAGGTTTTCAGAGGAACCGTATACTGAAAAAAAACTCCCCGGTACTAATGTAACCGGGGAGATGTTCTTATTTAGTCTTTTTTTTCTTCAGCAGGTTGATTTTCTACAACTTCTGCTTCTTTTGGTCCCTTTAAGTAGGTTGGCAGGTTTAGTCCGGCCATATTAAACAAATCGTTTAACGGAGGTACGGTTTTCATCATCCCCGATACAAAATTAGCGGTTGTACTGTTGCCACTGTCGGTATTATTGCCCGAGTCCCAAACGGTAATTTTATCAATCTTAATGTTTTTAACGGCCTCAACCTGTGTTTTAACAAGCTCAGGAAGTTTCTCAATAAGCAATAACTGGAATGCCTTTGTCGGGTCGCCACCTGCAGCGCCAACTACCTCTTTGTATCCTTCGGCTTGTTTGGTCAGAATTTCGTATAAACCTTTTGCTTCGGCTTCCATCTTAGCAAATATAGCATCGGCCTCACCTTTGGCTTGCTCACGTGTTTGTTCGGCAATAGCTTGTGCTTCAATGATAGCACGTTGTTTGGCTATTTCGGCAGGTACCACAATGTTGGCATTTTGTGTTGAACGTTCACGTTCAGCACGTGCGTTTTCGGCAGCCTGTTCAGCGTGGTAGGCTTCTTCGAGGGCTTTCGCCTGTTGCACTTTCTCTGAAGCCATGGCAATTTTCAATGCTTCGGCCTCTTTTTCGCGACGCAATGCATCCGATTGTGCAAT
>JBLIZK010000300.1:0-5426 GCA_048859825.1 Paludibacter sp. | reverse complement strand
AGGGCCGTAAATTTTCCTATAATGGATATGGGTGATGTAAGAGCCGAAGTTGTACATTCGCTTGCCAAATGGAAACGCCTGACACTTGCTGATTATAATATTGAGCAGGGATATGGTATATATACCGACATGAACGCAATCCGCGCTGATGAAGAGCTCGGAAATTTACATTCGTTATACGTGGATCAATGGGATTGGGAACGTGTAATGACAGCCGAAGAGCGTACTATCGGATTCCTGAAAACCATTGTGCGTCGGATTTATGCTTCTATTTTGCGTACTGAATATCTGGTGTCTGAGTCTTTTCCGCAAATAAAACCGGAGTTACCCGAAGAAATCACATTTATACACGCTGAAGAGTTGCGGTTACTCTACCCTGACTTGACGCCTAAAGAACGCGAAACGGCCTTTGTGAAAAAACACAAAGCTGTTTTTGTGATTGGTATAGGTGGGGCTTTGGGTGATGGTAAAAAACACGATGGCCGTGCACCGGATTATGATGACTGGTCGACCGTGGCTGAAGGTGGCTTGCCCGGCTTGAATGGTGATATTTTGCTCTGGAACCCTGTGTTAGAACTGGCTTTCGAAATTTCGTCGATGGGAATTCGGGTTGATAAAGAGGCTCTGCTTCGTCAGCTCGAAATTGAAGGTAAAAACGAACGCCTTGAAATGTATTTTCACAAACGTTTGGTTGATGGAACCTTGCCGCTTTCAATAGGTGGTGGTATAGGACAGTCGCGTTTGTGTATGTTCTTGTTGCGTAAAGCACACATTGGTGAAATTCAGGCCAGTTTATGGCCAGATGAAATGCGTACCGCCTGTGCGGCTCTCAATATCCCACTTATTTAATCAGGTTATATTCAAAAAAAAACTGCCCGTTAAGAAGATTTTAACGGGCAGTTTTTTTATTAATCAATTGTAGAGCAATGTTATTTTCCCAATCCTTTGTTGTGCAATACGCAGCTCATTTTCGGTTTGTTTTATCGATTTCTTTAATTCAATAAAACGATAAGTTTCAGATATTGCTTGTTTGGTTTGGGCAGGTAAATTATAGCTGTATTGAGTGTTGCCATATAGGGTTACTTTGATGGCCACATTTTTATGGTTAGCAATGAATTCAATAATAGTGCTGTCGGCTTCGTTTTTAAATGTCAGCTGTTCATAGGTTTTCCCGTTTTCGTTGAAACTGTAAAATGTTCCTTTATTTGTTTTTATCGTTTGTCCGTTAGCCTCAACCGAAATTTGTGTATGATTCATTTTTTGACCACAATAATAACTTGTCAGATAAACGTCGTTATTTTCGTCCAGTTCACATTTCAGGTAGTTTTTTTCATTGTTTCGTTCGTTTGTTTGCGTTGCATGTACAAAACGTCCAAAGTCATCATATTTTTCATTTTTCTGATAGCTGAAATTTGCTTCCACTTTTTTAAGTTCATCCACCAGTTTAGGTATAGCGCTATTGCACCTGCTTACTGTTAGCCGGCTTTCGCGCAGAATTATGGAATCATTCAGAGCAACAGCTTCTTTTCTGAGTTTAACCAGCTTTGGATATTGAACGTGAAAACTGTCGACGGCTGTTTTGGCTTCGGTTAAGTTGTTTTCGTTCAAAAGTTTGGTAATTAATTCCAAACTTTCCTCTGCTTTTTTAGTTTCATTTGAACTATTGTTGCAAGCAAAAAACATTGCAAGCGAAAGTACTGCTACCAGAAGTTTTGTGTATTTCATATCAGATGTTTAAAATTCTATGCCAAATGAAAAATCCGTTGTCGATGGTAATATCGAAATATTGTCGGTGTACTGATGGTCTGTATCCGTTTTATAACCTTCGGAAATTGCAATATTGGTAAGGGTTGCTTTGTAGTTGGCTTCCACAAACAGACGAATTTTGTCGTTTAATTTGTATCGAGCACCAACCCCAACAAAAATACCGGCATACGACGGACTGGTTAAATCTTTCAGGATATTTGTGTTGTTCAATACCGAGCCGCCGTTACTTTTAAATGTCTTTTCGTTTGCACTTAAAACAAAACCTGTATTCGCACCTCCCTGTAAATAGTAACTGTATTTATGGATATCAGGAGTATTCAGTCTGATTCCTATTGGTACTTCTATTGCGGTGTAGTTTACTCTAAAATAATCTTTCGAATTTACATCGTTTAGTGTACGGTTGTCGGCCATATAACCTCCAAATCCATTGTAATTTATGCCGGAAATTATTGCCATCAGGTCGTTAATTTCGTAACGTGCAGAGAGTCCAAGGCCAATTTTCATGGTTGCGCCACCAGCAAAAGCATCGTTGTGAGTTACATTCACCCAGGCTATGGAGGGGGTAATCCTGAATCCAAATTTAAATTTGTCGAGTTGAAGCGATGATGAGCCAAATGAACCGAAACTATCTTCGTTATATTGCGCATTTGCAAAAATCGAAAATGTTGTAAGGAGTAAAATAAGGATGCTTTTATTCATACATTAATATTTTATTAATTGTGGAAACTTACATGAAAGTTAATTATCTTGTTATTTAATAGCTATTTGCATGATTGTTTCGTCCTGAACATAGTTCAAAAGTATAAAATACAAATTTACTTTTAATTTTCAGAAATCGGATAGTTTTGCTTTTTTATGTCAAGATGGTTCAAATTTCATACCGTACTTGTTTATCTTCCTTTATTAATGAACATTTTTTCGGCAAAATTATTATCTTTGTGCTTTACAGAATAGCTAAAAAATACATTTTGTAAGATTGGGGACTAACAATCTTCTTTATCGGGCAATAATTCTGTGTTAAATGATAAAAAGTTACTTCATGTCGAGATTTTTGTCAGCAATAATAGTGATCGTAATTTCTGTTGTTGTGTTGAGTTCGTGTATTACTTCCAAAAATATCAATTATTTACAGAAGCCGGGTTTTGATGTACCTGCTTACAAGGATAGTATAAGCTATACCGACTATGATCTTCGTATTGGCGATAGGCTATATGTGAAAATATATTCCACCGATGAAACTACCAACACTCTGTTTAACGGGGGGACAGGTGGAGGTCAAATGATGATGTCGTCAACTGGTTCGATGCAGGATTTGTACACTTATCTTGTTGAAAATGATGGGTGTATTCAGTTTCCAATGGTGGGTCGAATAGCTGTTGCCGGAAAGACAGTGCGCGAGGCAACACTGGAAATAGAAAAATCAATGCAGCCGTTTTTTAAATTCAGTTCAGCCGAAATCAGAGTGATGAATCGCTCATTCAGCGTTATAGGAAACGGAAATTCAGCTTATATTAATATGCCGCAGGAAAAGATTAATATATTCAAAGCATTAGCCCTGGCCGGCGATATAGGAATTTTTGATGATAGAAGTCGTGTAAGAGTGTTAAGAGAAACTGACAAGGGAACTATAATAAAAACTTTCGATTTGAGAAGTGTGGATATTCTTCATTCGGAGTTTTATTATGTTGAACCGAATGATGTCATTTATATTCAGCCACTTAATGAGCAGTTTTTTCGTATCACTAACCTGACGGGTTTGTTCTCGACAGCTGTGGCTACCTTCTCATTTGGGGTGTTAATTTACGACTCTGTGAAACGTATCAGTGGAAATTAATATGCAAAATAACCGATTCACATATCTTTTAGTGATGCTGCTAATTGCCACTACATTTAGCTCGTGTTACAATTATAAGAGTATAGGATTGTTACAAGAACGGAAATCGCTTCCGCAATATCCAAAATCCGACTATACCGATTACCGTATTCGTGTGAACGATGAAATTATTTATCGCCTGATAACTTCGGATGAGACTATTTCAAAATTAATTCAACCGGGCTCGGTTTCGCAGTCAAATAATATGATGACTTACAGGGTTTATCCTGATGGTACCATTGATTTGCCTTTTGTGAAAGCAGTAAAGGTTGAAGGACTTACATTGATTGAAGCGGCCAATTCGGTACAAAAACGTATACGCGAGATTATTCCTGATGCCGAAGTGTTATTGACTATAAATAACAAAACCTTTACCGTTATTGGCGATGTGGGTACCGGAGTTTTTAATATCCCGCGTGAACGGTTTACAATATATCAGGCGTTATCAATGGCTGGTGAACTTAAACACTCGGGCGATCATAAACGTGTGAAAATACTCAGAGTAACGGATAAAGGAACAGAAATTCTTGAATTTGATATTCGTCCTAAATCAATTATTGAGTCAAAATATTATTATATATATCCGAATGATATTCTGTATGTTCAGCGCGCACCTTCGGCTTTTTATAAAGTTGAAAACTCCTGGGCAAACTTTGTAGGCATCGTGTCGTCGTCATTGTCATTGTTATTCACCGTGTTGTATTATCAAAAGTTGAATTAACGAATAGTCAACTAAAAATAGTAGTTGTATGGAGCAGGAAAAACCAAATCCGTTTAAAGAGGAAGAAGAGTCAGGTTTTGATATAATGGAATGGGTAAATTTAGTTTTACACCATTGGTATCTTTTTGTAATATTTTTTGTGTTATCACTTGGATTTGCGTACCTAAAGAACCGCACCTGGAAAGCTTCAGTTAAAGTTGCAGGTACAATGCTTATTGAAGAATACAAAACTACATCAAATACACAGGCGCTGATGCAGGGTTTTGGTGTGGATGCAGGTTTCAAGAATACACATAATCAGGTGATTATGTTGAGTTCGTACGACCTTATTGGTCGTGTGGTGGATGGTTTACCACAATTAAAAGTTGATTACATTTCAAAAGGAAATTTTAAAACGCGCAACCTGTACAACACATCACCTATTAAAATTTCACCTGATTATATTGCTCCTGAAGCATATAATTTGCTGTTTAAAATTAGTATTCGATCCAACGGAACTTACGAAATCAGAGTTGACAACAATGAGCAATATGAAAATTTCAAGGTTACTGGTCGCCTCGGTACTCCGGTATCAAATAATTTGTTTTTTATTACCATAAACAGCACAAATTCTTATTATACAAACGGGGAGATGTATTTCCAATTCCGCTCACGGGAGTCGCTTATCGGAGATTTTGCCGGACGTTTGGCATTTAATTATGTAAAAGAAGGCTCTTCTGTGTTGGAGATTTCGTTAGTAGGTGAAACCCCCGAACGTGATATTGATTATATCAACAAGCATGCTGAGATATTTTTGATTCAGAATCTTGAACGCAAGAACGATGCGGCGAATAAAACAATAAAGTTCATTGACGAGCAATTGAGCAATGTGTCGGCATCGTTGTCGAAATCGCAAAATGATATGACAGATTTCAGACAACGAAATCAGATTGTAAATGTAGAATCGCACGCAGGTGAATTGTTAGGCAAATCTTCGCAGTTTGAAGAGCAAAAAGCTGCTCTAAAGTTAAAAGAAACTTATCTTGATTATCTTACAAATTACCTGAAAACAAATCTTGAAGATGG
>JBLIZK010000299.1:0-3687 GCA_048859825.1 Paludibacter sp. | reverse complement strand
TCATCTTCTAAAACAACCTTAACAGTTAATCCCGACAACGCCACGTCTTGTGTCTTCATCCCCACGTAACTTACCACAAGTACTCTTGTGGATGACGGTACACTCAGTGTAAATTTACCATCTAAATCAGTAATGGTACCTGAAGTAGTTCCCTTTGCAAGAATAGTAGCTCCAATAATAGGTTCGCCTTTTGAATCAGCAACTGTTCCGGAAATGGTTTTCTGCTGGGCAAACATAAGATTGCTCAACAACAAAAATGCACTCAGGAATAGCACCTTAAATTTACATTTTACTTTCATGTTATTATTAAATTGATTAAAAATTGATTTTCCTTTTATATAAAAAAGCGTTAAAAGTATTTCCAACCGAGTTAGGGCAAGTAAAGTTACTCTACTGACTATATCTGAATGAATCCGCCGTCACGCATAGTGCAGGAAACAATGGAGGGTCATGTGATACTTTCATTTTTCTTATTATTTTAATGGTTAGCTTTATTGAAAAATCCGGTTCTTCCTTTCGATTGAAACCGAAAATTGAGCATGCAATATTACAGTTTATTCAGCTATCAAAACGGATATAAACAGGTTGCATTAGTACGACAAATGTGTTTTTATGTTAATCAAAAAAATCACATTGATAATAACTTCTCATAATACACCTTATCAAAAATATCAACTATTTTAATGATATAAAGAGAGTTAGCCATACATTCAACAGAGATATTATCACTTGTAGGTGTTATTTGATTTATTATTCTACCATTTAAATTATACAAAATTAATTTTACAATGTTTTCGTGCGATTTAAGCTGTATATTTCCATTTTGTATAATATTTTTTGCTAAATACTTTGATTGTATTAGTTGTTCTTTTAAACCGGCGACAACAGCCCCTGCCGACTGGTTCGTAGTGATTGTATTCACTAAACTATTAATATATACTTCTATATTGGTATAAGCTGCATTCAAAGTATACAATGGAGCATCCAGCGAACTATTGGGATTAAGTCCATTGGCCGATTCCCAACTATCGGGCATTCCATCGTTGTCGGTATCAGTTAGCACCTGTGCTGGCAAATAGGAGTAGGTTAAATGACCTCCTACATCGTTTGGTGTATCAATCAGACCTACTTTACCTGTAACCGAACCCTTATATGCAGAGGTGCCGGTGCGGGCTTCGTTGACAATTCTGGCATCAATTGCATCGCGTTTCAGGCTACAGCCTCCATAGTCCATTACCCGTTCAAAAGCATCAGTAGCTGAGTGGGTAGCCACATCAGTAGTAACAAAGGGTATGGTTGCCTTGCAGGTTGTAGTATTTACTCCCGACGCATAGGTTACGCCACTCCAGTTATTAGTAGTGTTCGTTGTACTTCCCCACACATAATTTCCGGCTATATAATAAGTACCATAACCGGGAGGAGCTTTTGTGGGATCAGCATCAATATCCACTTGTGTAATCTTATATCGTACACCTGAGCTGGTACCCGGACCGTATTTTAAGTAATTGTTTACAATATTGTATTTGCCACTTTCGCCACCATACGAACTATTTCCACCCCAGCCATAAAGTACGTTGTTCCGAAAGTCGAGTACTTCATCGCTTAATGGATTACTATAATCTAATCCACTACGCTTGTACCCGTTAAAACGAGGATTACGACTATTATGATATGCTATCAGATTATGATGAAACGAGGCATTTTTTCCACCCCAGATTCCGCCATAACCATGTGCACCCTTTGAGTGACCGGCTTCATTCAACGATTCTGTAATATAGCACCATTGCATAGTGAAATTTTCGTTGCTGTAAAACGAGGCAGTTTCATCGATGCTCCAGCTAAACGAACAGTGGTCAAGGATAATATTGCTACAATAACGTCCCCAAATTGCGTCGCTTTCATTTGTCAGAATTGAATTTCCTAACCGAATACGGATATACCGAATAATTACATTATTTGCACCTACATACAAATCGTAATTTCGAAGACAAATTCCATCACCTGGTGCAGTTTGTCCGGCAATGGTTACATCGCCTTTCGAAATTGAGAGCCTGCTTGTAAGCGTAATAGTTCCGGCTACCCTGAATACAATAATACGAGGTCCGGTTTGATTTATTGCCCAACGTAATGTTCCTGTTGTGCCATCGTCGGCCAATGAAGTAACTATAAGTACACGACCACCACGGCCACCGGTAGTGAATTTACCACCACCCTCGGCTCCGGGAAATGCCGGGGTTTGTGAAGAGATATTGAAGTTCGCCAGAAAAGCGAAAAGAAGAAAAATAGTAATCTTTTTCAAAATATTATCCTTAATGGTTAGACATGGCAATATTAGCATCATTTAATGGATGCAAAGGGGGTCAAATTGGTTAATTAACACAGACAAACACATTTTATAGAAGAATATGACGGGCATTTGTAAGGTATACCTTATTTTTGTAGTGCTATCAGTTTTGTTAACTTACTTTCATACAAAATGTCAAAAAAACACTTCCATTTTTTCTTGTTCATCTCCATTGTTGGATTGCAATTGTATAAACTTGCGGCTCAACCACATTGCCATTTCAAACACTATTCTACCGAAGACGGCCTACCTCAGTATACCATTATGGACATAATGCAGGATAAAAACGGCCTCATGTGGTTTGCCACATGGGACGGACTTAGTAAGTTTGATGGTTATGAATTTAAAAATTACAAAACAATTCCGGGCGACTCATACTATATGAAAAGCAATCGTATAGAGCGCATTTACGAAGATGGCTTTTCACGGATCTGGCTTAACACCTACGATGGAGATTATCATTGCTTTAACCCTGCCACACATAAATTCTGGGGGCTTCAACTGGTAAAAGACCCCAAAATCAAACACAAAAAACCTAGTGGAATTTTTATTGTTAAATCAGGGAATGTATGGCTCCCCATTAAGAATTCCGGTGCTATTCTTATCAAAAAATCTGTGACAGATTACGAATTGTTTGATACCGAATCGGGCAAAATAAAAGGCGATAATATTTACTCAATTATTGAAGACAGTGAACAAAACAACTGGCTACTCACTAATAATGGCATAACATTGGTTTATGCAAATAACAGCGAAACGAAATCATTCTTTTATGAAAACAACGACGACAAAAGCAGAGAAATGCAGCATTTCTTTGCAGCACTTGAAGTAAACAAACAGATATACTTTGGCTCGCAAAACGGACATGTTTGGATATACAACAAAGAAAATGGTCTGTTTACTTTACTTCAATTACCCACTTCAGTATCAGTGACGCAAATAAAAAAACTAAACTCCGACAATTTGTTATTTGCCACACAAAATGATGGTTTTATACTATACAACATCAAATCAAAATCATTTCAAAAATTCAACACAAAAAGCCTCAAATCGCTTAATTCAGACAAACTGGGCGAGATATTTATTTTAAATGGCAATGATATCTGGTTCGAAACCGAACATGTAGGCATATACAAGTTAAACCATAAAACCGGTTCGCTTAGGTACTACCGGATATCAACCGACGATGTAACCACCCTTTACTTCCCTCCACGTACAATGGTATTTCAGGATATACAGGGACGCACATGGGTGCAACCACGTGGTGGAGGATTCTCATTATATAACCCTGCCAATGAAACTCTTGAACCTTTTTATAACTCCTTGAGTACAGGAGAATGGCG
>JBLIZK010000298.1:0-3565 GCA_048859825.1 Paludibacter sp. | reverse complement strand
ATTGCAGCTATACCACCTGCCTTTTGAGCTTCGGCAATGGCATGAATAGCAAGGGTGGTTTTACCCGACGACTCAGGTCCGTATATTTCAATAACGCGTCCGCGTGGAAATCCTCCCACACCCAGCGCCACATTTAATCCGATAGAGCCGGTTGAAATTACCGCAATGTCCTCAACTTTATTGTCGCCCATGCGCATAATTGCACCTTTACCGTGGTCTTTGTCAATTTTATCCATTGCCAGTTGCAATGCTTTCAGTTTTTCGAGCGATGGTTTACGCACATCGGCTACAGCTTTTTCTGCCATATCTTTTTTCTTTGATTTTTAATTGATTAAACGATTTATTTTTCACAGAATCAGTATCCTGCTGAATCGACGTTCAGCGTTGCAAAGTTAAAATAAAATTGGATTTTTCAACACTGCAAGTCCGTTTTTTTATTGTTTTGCCACAATAATATCTAACATTCTGAACAGCACTTCGTTCATTTCTGTGTAGCGATAGTTTTGTAATTGTTGAGCCGACCATACATATGGAAACCCGGAAAATTGCCTTAATTCGTCTCCGCAATTTTGTATCATTCCGGCTATGGCCTGACTTGTAAATTCAAGGTGACACTGAAAGCCGTATACATTGGGGGTAAACCGCACAATTTGTCGCGGACAACCCTGACTGTATGCCAGCACTTCGCTTTGTGCTGTAAGGCCCGGCATATCGCCATGCCAATGACCTACCATAAAATTATCGGGCAATGCAGCGCACACTTCATCCGTTAGCGCTGCAGGAGTTTTGTGTATCTCGAATGCACCTATTTCACGGTTAGGACTATGCACTACTGCAGCACCCAAAGCTTCGCCAATTATCTGTGCTCCGAGGCAAATGCCCACTACTTTTTTGCCGGCATCTATCACCCGTTTTACAAATTGAATTTCGGCAGGCCCGTCAAAGTAAGGAAACTCCTCCCTGGTTGACTGTGGCGACTGTGGGCCACCCATAACGAACAACATATCGATGGACGAAACATCGGACGGAAAAGTTTCGTAATTGTATACGTGCGTATACGTAACCCGGCATTTATGCATCGAAAACCAGTTTTCGATAGCAGCCGGCGACTCAAAACTCTCGTGCTGAATTACGTGAATATGTATCATTTTCAAAAAAAGTTATTCTGTCACAATTTCAAGTTTGGCAAATTTAAGCAGCAATGATTTTTTGCCTTTTACACCAAAATCGATGTCTACTTTTTCGTTGCCATTCATCATACCTGAACCTATTACTTTGCCCGTTCCAAATATAGCATGTTTTACAACGGTACCTTCGGGGTAAGCCGAATTACCTGTTGTGGCATACGATTGGTTGTTGTCGGCCTTAATTTTGGTTAGTTTCTTAGGCTGCACATACACGGGTTCGTCAATTACCGGTTTTGAATACGTTTGATTAAGTCGCTTGCGCTCATACTCCACATCGTCGTCCCAGTTGCTGTAGCGGGGCTGTCGTGGCTGAAATACCTGTTCGTTACTAACTTCAATATAGCGGGGATCGATGTCACGAATAAAACGACTGGGGTTCGAAAAATTGGACTGCCCGTTGCGAAAGCGTGAGCGGGCATGACTGATATAGCACAACTGCTCGGCACGCGTAATAGCCACATAAAATAAGCGACGCTCCTCCTCAAGGCTACGTTCATTGTCGAGCGAATAGGACGATGGAAATAAATCTTCCTCAACTCCTACTATGAAAACAGCTGCAAATTCAAGACCTTTGGCAGCATGAATAGTCATCAGTGTTACCTTTGGCTCTTCGGTATTTTTATCCGTATCCTGATCGGTGAGCAACGATACTTCGGACAAGAAATCGGTAAGGACACCAAACTCGCCGTTTTGTTCTTTGCTATCGCAAAATTCATGTATTGCTTTGAGTAACTCTTCCACGTTTTCGCGGCGGCTCATACTCTCAGGGGTAGTATCTACAAAAGTATCGCTGATGATACCCGAAATTTTCACTACCATACTTACCAGTTCGTAGGCGTTAACGGCATCGGTCTGCGCCGCAAAAACCGATATCATGTTACGGAAATTGGCTAATTTGGTTGCAGTACCGGCATTCACAGCCAGGTTATATCCGAGCATATCGTTGAGCACATCCCAGGCGCTTACGGCATGTGTACGTGCACATTCAAACAGTTTGGCGAGCGTAGTGTCGCCTATGCCCCTAGCCGGCACATTAATGATGCGCTTGAGGGCTTCTTCATCGTTATGATTGCAAATAAGTCGGCAATAGGCAATTACATCCTTGATTTCTTTGCGCTGATAAAACGACAAGCCTCCGTAAATACGATAAGGAATACCTTGTTTGCGCAGGGCCTCTTCCTGCAAACGCGATTGCGAATTGGTACGGTACAGAATGGCTATTTGCTGATAGCTAAATCCTTTCAAACGCAGGTTTTTTATTTCATCGGCTACCATAACGCCCTCTTCAATATCGGTAAACGACGATAAGAGTTTAATTGGCGAACCGGTTTCCTTTTCTGAAAACACTACTTTCCGAATCTGACGTTCGTTTTTATCAATCAGGCTGTTTGCAGCATTTACAATGGTTTGAGTAGAACGATAATTTTGCTCAAGTTTAAATGTTTGCGTGTTTTTATACCCATTTCTGAACTGAAGAATATTATCGATATTCGCTCCGCGGAACGAATAAATACTTTGTGCATCGTCGCCCACCACACAAATGCGTTCGTGCATTTCCGATAGTTTTTTCACTATCATATATTGCGCAAAATTGGTATCCTGATACTCATCCACCAATATATACTGAAATATATTACGGTATTTATCCAACACATCCGCGTGGTTGCGAAACAACAGGTTGGTTTGCAACAATAAATCATCGAAATCCATGGCATCGGCCTGTTTGCAGCGAGCACTGTACAAACTGTAAATTTCGGCAAAACGCGGCACTTTGGAGTAAGTGTCGCTCTTTATCATGTCGGTGTTTGTACGGTAGGCTTCAGGGGTAATCAGGTCGTTTTTAGCCGCCGAAATACGGTTGTGTACCACATTCGCCTTGTATATTTTCTCGTCGAGTTTAAACTCTTTTACGATGCTTTTAATCAGACTCTGCGAGTCGGAAGTATCGTAAATAGTAAAGTTTTTGGTGTAGCCAATCCGTTCGGCTTCGGCACGTAAAATACGCGAGAATATGGAGTGAAAAGTCCCCATCCACAAATAGCGGGCTGTTTTATCGCCCACCATAGTGGCAATACGCGCTTTCATTTCGCGCGCTGCTTTGTTGGTAAAAGTGAGCGCCAATATTGAGGTGGGGTGTAAACCCCGCTTCAGTAAATAGGCAATTTTATAAGTCAATACACGTGTTTTGCCCGAGCCTGCTCCGGCAATAACCAATGATGCCCCATCAATATATTCAACAGCTTTACGCTGATTATCATTCAGTTCGTTTAAAAAATCCATCTTACTTTTTGCTTCAACCATTGCCGTTCAATAATAGTTGAGTATTAGTTGCAAATATACTCAAATTAGTTTGAGCAATTCAGACATCTATGAATAAA
>JBLIZK010000297.1:0-9370 GCA_048859825.1 Paludibacter sp. | reverse complement strand
CAAGTAAACACTTTGTGTTGAATAAAGTTGCAAAGGTACCTTGATTTTAGGTGCTATTTAAAACGTTTATTAAAAAACTGGCTCATTATTGTTTATCAATGTACTTGCTATAACACAAAAATGTTCAATTGATAAAAAAATACTATTTTTTATCACAATCGTACGATTTTGGATAAACACAGCTGTAAATACAATGAAAAAGTGTTTTTTTTAGTGTTTTGTCGTCAATATTCAGAAATTTGTTTAAATTTGTGATGTAAAACAGTGTTGTCGAACATATTTTTTGTAATTTACGATGGCAAGAAGAGGTACTATAGAACTAAAACCACTCGAAGATGTATTGGGATTTTGGGATGCATTGACTCCTGATGAACGCCAGTATTTAAATCATAATTTTACTTTTCAGAATTTTAAAAAGGGCGAAATTATCCATTGCGAAGGCGATACGCCTACTCATATGATGGTTTTAGCCTCAGGCAAATTAAAAGTATACAAAGATGGAGTAGGTAGCCGTACTCAAATAATCAGAATGTTAAAACCCGGCGAAAATTTCAGTTACAGGGCTATTATTGCAAATGATGCCTACAATACTACTGTTTCGGCTTTCGAAGCATCCACCATCTATCTTATCCGAAAAGATATTTTTATGTCGATACTCAGACATAATAATGCCGTATGCTTCCGTTTTTTAGAAGAATTATCCACCGATTTAGGTGCTTCAGACTCCAGAACAGTGAATCTGACACAAAAACATATTCGTGGCCGATTAGCCGAAGCTTTGTTGTTGTTGAAAAAGAATTACGGAATTGAAGCTGACGAAGCAACCATTAATATCCATTTATCGCGCGAAGATTTGGCCAACCTTTCGAATATGACCACTTCAAATGCCATACGTACGCTTTCTCAGTTTGTAAATGAGCATCTTATTGCTATGGATGGCCGGAAACTAAAATTAATTGATGAGGACAGGTTGTTGAAAATTAGTCGTTTGGGATAATTAATTTTTATTGGAATGTTTTATTGGAGAAATTAATTACTTTTACTCCTTAAACTGTTTACTCCGGCAATAATTGTATGAACCCAGTCCAAATTCACGAAACATTTAAATCAGTATTATCTTTCTTGAGCGATGGTAAAATTAATAATGCCATTGATAAATGCAGTTTGCTAACTGGTGAACTACAGGAAGGAGAATATACGGACAGATTGAATGAACTGAAAGAAAACTACCAACTCTTATTGCGTTATTTTTTGGATGGTGTAACCGATCCTCAACGCAAACAGGTTTATAATAAAATAATAGCGCAAATTTTTACTCTTAATTGCGAGTTACGTGAAGAACTGATGTTGCGTAATTCATCAAATTATGAATATCTACAGAAAAGATATTTTCCTCATCGTTTGCGATTTTCAACAATAACCGGATTAAAGGATTCCTTGCTTTATTTTCATCAAATTGATGGTGAAATAACAAGTCAGGCCAGAATTACCTATGAGCAGTTGCTTGTTGATGTGTTTGCAATATTTTGGTTGTCAACTTATTATGGAAATTTTGAGCAGGATTTTTTCAAAACTATTATTGCAGATAATTATAAAGGAAAATTAGAAGCATCAATGGCTGTTTCGGCGTTGACATTGAATTTGTGGCGCATGTTCGACGAGGAAAAGTTAATGCTTTTATTAGATTGTTGCTCGCATTCGAACATTGAGATAAAACAACGCGCATTGGTTGGATTGTGTTTTGTTTTGGCCAGATACAATCGGTTTATACCCTATTTTCCGATAATTAGAAATCGCCTGGTTTTGCTTGCCGATGATGAGCAAACGCTTACAAATTTTAAAAATATTCTTATTCAGATTATCGGAACAGTGGAGACTGATAAAATCAGCAAAAAACTCAGAGAGGAGATTTTGCCAGAGATTATGAAAGTGAGTCCATTAATTAAAGACAAACTGGATGCAGATCATTTGTTAAATTCTGAAGAGTGGGGGGAGGCAAACCCTGAATGGCAGGAGATGCTCGAAAAAAGTGGTGTACAGGATAAGATTAAGGAATTTACTGATTTACAGCAGGAAGGTGCCGATGTTTATATGGGCACATTTGCAATGCTTAAATCATTTCCGTTTTTCAACGAAACTTCGCATTGGTTTTTACCTTTTGATGCTTCATACAGTGCCATATCGGGTTTATTCGATTCGTCGGAACACAATCTTCTCAGTGCATTTGTATCGAACAATACACTTTGTAATTCAGATAAATACTCATTTTGTCTGAGCATTCTACAAATGCCTGAAATGCAACGAGCCAGCTTGAAACAATCGTTTAAAATGGAATCGGAGCAGCTGGCTGAAATGGCCAAAGACGAAGCCCTGATTACTCCGGGTAACTATGCCAAGCATATTTCAAAACAATACGTTCAGGACTTGTTCCGATTCTTTAAATTACATCCCAATAGTAAAGACTTTCCGGATATGTTTGCTTCTGCATTGTTTATGCATAAATCATATTTGTTCGATATTCTTACATCCGGAAGTGATCTGAAAAGTTATGTAGCCGAGTTTTATTTCTCGAAAAGTCAGTTTAACGAAGCAATTGAGTTGTTCAATGAATTAATACAGGATAGTGAGCCATCGGCGGCACTTTTTCAAAAAATTGGCTATTGCTATCAACAGGTTTCCGATATTGATAAGGCCCTTGACGCATACAAAAAAGCAGATATCATACAACCTGACGCTATTTGGACAACTAAAAAAATTGCACTTTGTTATAAATTAAAAGGTGATTTTAAACAAGCGCTTGATTATTACAAACATGCACTTTTTTTACAACCCGGCAAGTTGAATATCCAAATGCAGATTGCTAATTGTTACCTTGAACTTCAGCAATACAAAACTGCTCTTGAGTTGTACACCGAATTGGAAAAAATCGACGAAAATAATATCCGGATTATGCGTTCTATTGCCTGGTGTGCTTTTTTATCGGGCAATATTGCTCAATCAAAATACTATTCGCAGCGAATTATTGAAGAAATGGCCGATAGCATTGATTATCTGCACGCCGCATATGTGGAATGGTTCGAGAACAATATTAAGGATACTGTAACATTGTTGAATAAAGCATTTCTGGCACAATCAAAAGATTTTGAAGCTTTCATAATGTCCATTCAAAACGAGTTGAGCCTCCTGAAAATAGCCGGTATTACTTTGCCCGATGTTCAATTGGTGTTTGATGGGCTGCGTTTGACAATTTGATGAATGCAGCTGATGTCGTTTTCAATTTCACCGAATTCTATCATTGCATTAAATATCCTGATTTTTGAATATTTCTGTAAATCATTTAAATGAATTTCTCCTTCAATTATTTGATTATCAGTAATTAAAAATTGTCGTTGGGTGCCAAAAATCAGCGGGTTAGAAGGAGTTACCCATTTTTTGCCATTCCACAATGCTATATTCGCATAGCTACTGTCAGTAAGATATCCGTTTTTGACAACAATAATATCGCTGCAGTTTTCTTTCTGTTGAAAAGCATTGTTTAGCTCAGTTCTTTCTGCTCTTTTGTAGGGTAATGAGTCTATATCGGACTCAACTAACTGAAAACTTTCAAAGTTTTTCCGTTCGTAAGGAAGGATAGATATTTCCTTGATATTATTATCGAAAACGATACGACACTTATAAATGCCCTCTTTTTTGAATAGTTTGAAAGCCGGAATTTCACTTAGTTGAAATGGTTCAAATTCAGGAAAATAGAGTTTAAATACCAGATTAACACGCATTTGGTGTAAATCCAGTCTGTAAAAAGCCCCGTTTTTATATTTTATGGATTCAATAAAAAGGCACATATACTTTCTGTATTAGTTCATTGTATTCTGACTGGCAGTTACTTTTAGCTGTAATACCGCCTCCGCTTTTAAAATAAAGTTTGTTGTTAATTTTTTCAACAAATCGAATCATTACAGCTGAATCCAGTTGCTGTCCATCGAACTTTCCGAAAATACCTGTGTAGAATCCTCGGTCGTACTGCTCGGATTGTTTGATTATTTCCATTGTTTTAGGTTTTGGAGCACCACTGATAGAGCCGGCAGGTAACAATTGCATGATAATATTTCCGAGTTTTTCTTTGTAGTTTTGAGCTAATTGTCCACTAATTTCGGAACTTACCTGCAATAATGCACCTTTGTTTGTTTCAATTCTGTCAATATATCTGTAACGGCTCACTTCTACATTCGTAGCAACCATACTCAGGTCGTTTCGTATTAAATCCACTATAGTTGCATGCTCTGCTTTTTCTTTTAAATCATTTAAAATAATTTCATCGGCAAAAGGCAAATTTGCATCTATTGTACCTTTCATCGGATTGGAACGAATAACACCGACTTTGTCGATAGTAATAAATGTTTCGGGCGACATTACAACAAATTTATTTTTTACCCATAATTTATAAGGTGCGTTGCTGTTGTCGAAAATTGTATCGAGAGTTAAATTTGTATCTATTTCTGATGGTTGTGTGAAGTTAACCAGAAAAGAATTTCCTTTCTGAATTTCAGATTTTATATAATCAAACTTGCTTTTATATATCGCGAAGTCTATTGCTTTAACTTTCCAATCCGGATTTTTACTTTTGGATAATAGCTCATTTTTTTTTGCGAATGATGTTCTTATGTAATCATCCTTTATTATGTTATCAGGTATAACATACCCTGAATCAGCATTATAGTTGATTATAAAAATAAAAGGTTGGTCATTGCTGGCCAACTCATTTATTTTTGTTTGTATTTCGTTTTTGTTTAATAAAGGATAGGGAATCCCGTTCATTTTATAAACAATTCTATTTGGTTATGGATAATAATCGGCCGGTAGAAGGATCGACTGATATTTTTACATTCAACTGTTCCAGTACGGCTGCAGGTACTTGAATTAACGAGCCGAATTGTGGCATCAGAGTTTGGTATGTACAAAGTGGTTTTGAACCATCTGATAATAATACTTTAGTTGCTACCGGATTTACAGTATATAGTACATTTTGTTCGGTGTGTTTTCCTTGGCTTACCGATTGAGAAATCTGTTGTTCCGGATTAATGCTAATAAAATACGGATTGCCAGATAAGTCGTCTTTTTCAACAAGCCCTTTGTGAGCCGAAAAACGAAAAACTATTTCATCGCTCATGGGTTTTTCGGGTGATATTGTAATAATTTTTGTTTCGGTAGAAGTTACTGTACTGCCAATAAATAACTCTGTAAGTTCTTTTTCAGCTTTATTCAGACCATCAAGCATTAACTGAGTCGATTTTCCATCCGATGGTAAATGTTCCAGGTCACCTGTAAGTAACGATAAACGACTTTCGCGAATACGATATATCTGTTTGGCAGCACCTTCGGCTAGTTTTGCTACCGAACCTGCCAGCATATACTCTTCGCCCAACGGTAGAAGTGGCTGGTTAACAGCCTCTTTAGGTGCATGAAAATCAGTATTAGAAAAGCTGTTTTTTGTTGAAATCGGGCTTACATTGATACCGCAAAGTAATCCTTTGTTATTAACAGAAAGTAAATTCAGATTGCTTTTTTTATCCGGAGTCAGCTGAAAAGTACGTTTTGAATCGGGTAGGGCCTGTGTTGATATTTCGGCCGACACTATTCTATAGCGTACAGATTCATCGGTAATTATTTTATTTGTAGCCAGATAACGCTCAGAATATTGATAAAATATACCGGGCTTACTACTTGTCTTCTCAATTTTCAACAAAAGTACAAGTTCTGTTTTAGGTAAAGAATATACCAGTCCTGAAGAGTTACTACCAGAATTGGCTTGTTGTGAATAACCAAAAACTGTAAATTTCAGAACAGCTAAAATTAAAATTATTCGTTTCATAAAAAAGTAATTTAATTGAAATGAAAATTATTTCTTTTTACGTGCAGTAGTTTTTTTACCGAAACCTTTCTTTTTTTCGCCGGCATCGGGTTGAGCTGCTATCAATTCCTGGCATTTTTCAAATGTAAGTGTTGCTGCATCTGTACCCTTCGGTATTTTGTAATTGATTCCATTACAGGTAAAATAAGGACCAAATCTGCCATTAAGTACCTGAATTTCATTGTTCTCTCCAAACGTAGAAATTAGTCTGTTTTTTTCTTCCTCTTTTTTGGCCTCAATAATTTCAATAGCACGTATTTCACTCACTTCCATAGGGTCGTCAGTTTTGGGCAGCGAATAAAAAGCTCCATCGTGACGGATGTACGGGCCAAAACGGCCTATGGCTACAGTCATCACTTTTCCTTCGTATTCACCTACCTGACGTGGAAGTTTGAACAGTTCAAGTGCATCTTCTAATGTTATACTTTCAATTGATTGATCGCGACGTAATGATGCGAAAACCGGTTTCTCTTCTTCTTCGGAAGTACCTATTTGTGCCAAAGGACCAAATTTGCCAATTTTTACAGACAATTGTCTGCCCGAAACCGGATCAACCCCCAAAATACGTTCTCCAACCTGACGTTCAGAGTTTTTCATGGTATCTTCCACTATCGGGTGGAATTTTTTGTAGAACTTATCAATGGATTTTGTCCACTTAATCTTACCATCGGCAATATCATCAAATTCTTTTTCCACATCTGCGGTGAAATTGTAACTTAAAATATCCGGAAAGTATTCAGTAAGGAAGTCGGTAACAACTATACCAATATCTGTAGGAAAAAGTTTTGATTTTTCGGCACCTGTATTTTCGCTTTTGGTAGTATCAGTAATTTTCGATGCTTTTAATTTCAAATAATTGAAATCGCGTTTTTCAGGTTGTCTATCACCTTTTTCTACATATAGCCTGTTTTGTATCGTCGAAATTGTAGGTGCGTATGTCGATGGTCGGCCAATTCCTAATTCTTCCAGTTTACGTACCAAACTTGCTTCGCTGTAACGTGGTGGTTTTTGCGTGTAGCGTTCCTGAGCAATTATTTCGTTATATGTCAGTTTTTCGCCCTGTTTCATAGCAGGTAGAAGTGAACTGTCGTCCGATTCGGTTTCATCGTCGGTCGACTCAAGATACACTTTTAAAAATCCATCGAAAACAATCACTTCGCCCATTGCCTGAAACATGTATTTGCTTCCGGATACAGATATCGAAATGGTAGTTTTTTCGAGTTCGGCATCGGTCATTTGCGATGCGATAGTACGCTTCCAAATCAAATCGTACAACTTTTTTTCCTGCGCAGTTCCTTCAACTGTATGAGCATTCATATAAGTTGGACGAATGGCCTCGTGAGCTTCCTGCGCTCCTTTGGTTTTGGTATTGAACTGGCGTGTATGTACATATTTATCGCCAGCCATGCTTATTATTTCAGCTTTCGAAGTATTTATAGCTAATGCTGAGAGATTTACGGAATCGGTACGCATATAAGTAATTTTTCCCGATTCGTAAAGGCGTTGTGCCACCATCATGGTTTGCGAGACCGAAAAACCCAGCTTTCGGGCAGCTTCCTGTTGCAGTGTAGATGTTGTGAAAGGTGGAGCAGGCGATTTTTTTGCCGGTTTTGTACTTATGCTGTCTACTTCGAAATTGGCTGATTTGCAGTGTTCTAAAAATGCGATAGCTTCATTTTTATTATCAAACCTTTGCGATAATTCGGTTTTTAATTCAACGGGCTGTCCCGCTGCATTTTGAGTGCTAAATAATGCTGATATTTTGTACGAACTTTCGGCTACAAATTGATTAATCTCGCGTTCACGTTCCACAATTAAACGTACAGCAACTGATTGCACTCTACCGGCCGAAAGGGATGGGCGCACTTTGCGCCATAAAACCGGCGAAAGCTCAAATCCAACTATCCTGTCGAGCACTCTTCGCGCTTGTTGAGCATCCACTAAATGCAGGTCGATATTTCGGGGCGATTGTATTGCATTTAAAATAGCATCTTTTGTAATTTCATGAAATACAATACGTTTGGTGTTTTCAGGCTTGAGTTTTAATTCGTCATATAAATGCCAAGCAATGGCTTCTCCTTCGCGGTCCTCATCGGATGCAAGCCATACTGTTTCGGCAGTCTTGGTTGCTTTTTTAAGCTCGCTAACTACTTTTTTCTTATCGGTCGATACAATGTATTCCGGGGCATAATTATTTTCAAAATTGATACCGATACCTTTTTCTGCCAAATCACGGATATGTCCGAAACTTGACATCACCTGATAATCGTTACCAAGAAATTTTTCTATTGTTTTGGCTTTGGCTGGAGACTCTACTATTACTAGGTTTTTCGACATATATCCTCTAAAATTAGGTAAGTGTTCTGAATTCAGTCTGCAAAATAACAAAAATTGAAAGGTACAAACCAAATTTTCAATGTATTATTTTCTTTTTTTATTGATTGACGATTACATTCTGACATATATATAATATGTTTCTGCCCGATTTTGTTTAGAATTGATAATATGCGCAACGTGCAGGTTGATGTTTTGAAACTACCGGATGAATGATGTATCTTTGTATTTATTTTCAATTTTAAGCCTCAATAATATGTTTCGAATTAGTGAAATCAGTCTCAAATTTGTATTGTTAAGCTTTGTCTACTTTGTATTTATAGCTTGTGGTAATAAATCGACCAATACTACTGACGAAGCCAGAGATAGCAGCTATATTAAAATAGATACTTCGATGGTAAAAGTCGAGAATCCCAAAATAACAGCATACAAATCATTTGTATTACAATTGGATAGCGTAGATAGTAAAAGTTTGCAATTGGCTGTTGATGAGTTTAAGCGTGTAGTTGCCGGACAATCGTTGGATTTGGGCGATTCGGCATATGTAGTGTTGCAGAATTTTGCAGACTCGCTTGAATATGAACTGAATATACAATTGCAAAACGACACTTTGACTGATTTCGAAGCGATATTACTGAATAAAAAACCAACCGGAGCATTATTAAAACTTGTCAATGAGTTGAAAATGTCAGGTTTCAGATTAAACGCTATAGAAGGAACGGTGTATATTGCTCTTGATAGAAAGTTTGTTTTATCACAAATATCAATGCATCTTACCGAACCAATGCAGCGCTATATTCAGCAAATTGATATCGAAAATAAAGAAGGATTTTTGAATGATGCATCTATCTGTATATCAGCGAATAAATATGTAGAAAGATTAATTTGGTACGAAAATTTTATTAAAGAAAACCCCTCTTTTCTTTTAATTGATAATTGTAAGAATTATAAAAAAGCCTATTTGACCTATTTTTTAACCGGTATTGATAATACACAACTATACGAGAATGAAGAAGAAATGAAATTAGCGCCTTATTTTGTGAAGGCATATAATTATGTAATTAAAGCATATCCCGATAGTGAATTAACTCAGTTGGTTACAGAATATAAAGATCGGAAGAGCGTCGT
>JBLIZK010000296.1:0-15588 GCA_048859825.1 Paludibacter sp. | reverse complement strand
CCATGAGTCATCGGTATTTTCCAGCATAAACTTAAAATTACCTGTTTTAAGCCAGGCATTGTAGTAAAATACTGATGGATTGGTCGGGTCCTGAATCATTGGCGACGCATTACCTTTATCCCAACCGTAACGGGTTGCATCGCCAATTAAACACAATTTCCGACTTGCAGAAAGTGAAGTTGTCATAACAAGAGTCATTATAATGACTGCCATTTTAAGTAAAGTAGTTTTCATAAAAATTCAATTTAAAGTGTTTAAAATTTATTTAATTATACATTTTGTAATGGGTTGTTGTTGAAAAATTCAGGTTTATTATAACCATATTCCATTGGACCTTCAGGAGGTGTAGATTCTAAAGCCAATGAAATATCATTGTCTAGCCTCACCAACTCAATTTGAGGTTCTATATATTGTTTGTTATGTTCCATGATATTTAAATTTGAAGTCGGGGTTTCTTTAATTTGTAGTGAAATTGTTAATTACAGCCCAAATTTTTACTTATTTGATAATCACTCTCGTTGAGTAGTTATCTCCTATTTTCACCACAAACATTCCTGTTTGTAGTTTACTGTTTACCGTAAAGTAGTTATTCGTAGTAAAGCCACCGATTATTTTTTGACCAACAGCGTTATAAATTGAATATTCAGATTTCTCAGGTGATATAATTGTTATTTGGTTGGCCGAATTAACATACGAATAAATAATAGAATTCAAATTGTTTTCAACTTTGGTTGATATAGCCGGAACTTTAAACAATAGATTAAAGCGATTACTTGATGCAGGTGTCACATCTGCAGTAAATCTATAACTTCCACCTTCATTCAGGAGAGTAGATGTGTTTTCCAATTTGTCAATTAAAAAGATATTTGTGCTTTCACTAAAATTCTTCATTTCGTTAACAGTCAGCACATAGGTCTTTTCTTTTCCAGCAACGAACCCTAATGGAATCACGGTGTCGCTTTTCAACTCACTCATTCCGTTTATGACTAATTTTTCATTTTCGACTACGGTATAAATTTCAGGAATATCTTCATTGTTATTAAACATTTTTTGTGAATCGAATGAATCAAAACCTTTAGATGCATTCGTATTGAAATAAATTACAGCCTCATCAGTGTTTGTTCCATTTGACACTTGTAACCGCAACAACTGTTGGTTATCTAATCGAGGTGCTTTAAATGTATTTCCGTTAATGTCTTTGTGTGCACGCATCGTATTTTTAAAAGTCAGATTTGTTGAGACAGTACCGTTATTAACCCTAACCCAGAAAGCCTGCATGGGGGGAATGAATTTAGAGATAGTTGTTGTTGCATTATTTGCGACACTTATATCCCCTGTGCTGTTGTATGTAGAAAAAGTGTATAAATTACCAGTCGTTTTAGTACGGAACCACATGGTTGTGCTTATGTTTGCATTCAATGGATCGGCTGTTACCAGACTCCAGTCGAGATATGATGGATATGGGTTTCCTACCAGATTGAATCCTTCTTTGGTTTGTCCCGCAGTCCGTGTTAATGCAATTGATCGATTACCATTATTTATTACTCCATTGAAATTCAGCGTTACATCATTTCCTCCCGCCGGAGATACGGCAATGTATCCTTTACAGCGTGTTAATGTATCCAGTTCTGTTTTCCAAGGTGCTGAATTTCCATTTGGCTCATCATAACTTACTATGTATGAATTTGTATTTTTATTTAGAGATGATACTGAAGGAGTCATTACCGGACTGGAGATATACCAATTACGACCAGTTGTAAGATATTGTTGAACGTTGGCAGTGGTAATATTTGAAGTTCCGTTGTCAATAAATGTTCCTGTACCGGTATTGCCACTTTTTATATTCAATTGCTGGATTGTAGCTATTTTACCAGAGTTGACTGTGAGTTTTGCTCCAGGGAGAATATTTAGTTGATATAAACTTACATTATCGTCAATTATAACTTCTCCACTATTAATGTCAATAACTTCTGAAGTACCAGGCAATGTTCCTGAACTCCAATTAGCCGCATTGCTCCAATTACCAATCCCATTCCATGTGTTTAACTTACGAATATCTATTGATAGTGTATTTGTATTCAACACAATAGAATAGTTACCGGCTTCGGTGATGGTCCACTTTACATCCGGACTATTTTGGAGTACCATTTGTGAGTCTGAAGCCTTCATAAAGAAGTTTTGTGTCCAAGAAGAATTTCGATTCACGGGAAATTTGAATTCTCCTGCATCTAAATACCCTTTATAACTAAATTCAAATGGATTTCCCGGATTTTTTGTTAGTTCAATAGAATTAGTGATATCCCAACCAATGGAGGTAGCATTACCAACCATAAACACAGTATTAAAATTAATTGGTGTGGTTTCCGTTAATGTTTCAACTTTAATTGTCAATGCTGCTGTATCTATAGTAACTGCATAGTTCCCAGCGGTAGAAATATTAAATAAATTATCTCCTTGTGAACCAGAAGTTCTTTTATACAAATGAGTATCATCAGTTTTATTCCATGTTGGTAACCATGAATCATCGGTATTTTCTAAAATAAATTTAAAATTACCGGCATTCAAATACCCTTTGTAACAGAAGGTTGTGGATGAATTAATCACATTGATCAAAGGAGAAGCACTTCCTTTGTCCCAACCACTTGACGAAGTAACGCCAGCCAAAGCACCGCCAATAATACAGATTTTTCGTTCAGCAAATGATTCCGTTATAGAACTATAAGCTATGAAAAAGCTGATCAAGATCAGATTTTTGATTTTCGTATTCATAATGTAGAGTTAATTGATTGTGATTGAATATTTAATTCTTGTGTCAGTAATTTTTATCCGGCATTCTTTGTTTGCTTCGTTCCATGTCCAACCAAATGTGTTTTTGATAGAATCAAACTCTTTATTTTTTACGTATCTTATTTTTTTCTGATTCGCCTCAATGATTTTAGGTTTATTGTCAATCCCGTTTAATATCAATACCATATCACGTTTATCTGCTTGTTTAAAACCCTTATCGTTGGCTGTAATCACAATTTTGTATCCGTTTGATATTGTTGTTGTACATTGAAAAAGTGTTCGAGAGAATACGTCTTTTAGGTAACCTAAATCTTCGCCATTATCTTCGTACAAATCAAAACTTGCTGTTTCGCCTACATTATCAGGGAAAATGTGAACATAAAGCGGATATTCTTTTTGTTCATGAATGTATTGCATAACAGGCATCATAGGTATTATTGAGCCTTTTTTTACAAACATTGGAATAATATTCAATGGCGAGTTAAACATAATACTTTGCCCACCTGAGTATTTAGTTTGTTTGTTATTAAAATCAATCCATTCGCCTTCGGGCAAATAAACTTTCTTAACTCGCTCCCCCTTTTTTACTACGGGAGCAATTAATAGTTCTTTACCAAACATAAACTGGTTTTCAGTTTGGATTGCTTCTGTATCATTCGGAAATTCCATAAAAAGCCCTCTATTTATTGGTAACCCAGTATCATGAGCCTCCCGTGCATAGCTGTAAATAAAAGGGAACAATTGGTATTTAAGCTCAATTGCTGCTTTGCAGTTAGTTTCGGCAGTTTCGCCAAACTTCCAGGGTTCTACCGCATTGTCACCCTCATGGTGTGCACGGCTCAAAGGGTTAAACACTCCAAATTGCATCCAACGTGTATATAACTCCGCCATGGCAGGATAATTGGTTATATCTCCACAGTAACCCGATATGTCCGTAGTCCAGAAAGGAATTCCGCCAAGTCCGGCTGAAATACCAATTTGTATCTGATTCGCCAGTTGTCCCCAACCTTCAAGAACGTCATTTCCATTTCCGCTATCACCAGTCCATCCAAATGTGTAGCGTTGTAATCCTGCATAAGCTGCACGGGTCATTTGAAATATGCGCTTATCCGGATTTCGTTTTTCAAATTGTTCTTTCACAACTTTATCCCATGTTAATCCAAATACGTTATGTATTTCATCGTGCATTCCTGCATGATGTTTCATGTTTAATCTGTCAACATCTTCTTCATTACTCCAAGCAGGTTCGCCCATATCAGTCCAAAAACCTTTTACTCCATCATCCAATGGCTTTTGTTGGTATTTGCCCCACCAGTTTGCAACTTCAGGATTAGTAAAATCTACCACTCCGCAATTTCCTCCCCAAGGCCAAGGCATATCATATGATTTTCCGCTGCGAACATCCTTTACCAGAAAACCCAGACTGTCCGCTTCCGTCCATTGATTATTATTTGCCTTTGAAATAACAGGATCCTGCGACAAAATCATCTTAAATCCTTTGTCTTTGAGTTTGGATACCATTTCACGAGGATTATGATAATTTCCTTGTCTCCACTCAAAATTTTGCAAATGTTGTGTCCAACCAATATCCTGATAAATCACATCACAAGGAATTTGTCTTTTTCTAAATTCTGAAGCAATTTCAATTGCCTGCTTTTCACTAGTGTAAAGCCCACGGCTTTGCGAAAATCCGAATGCCCAATTTGGAGGCATTATGGGTTTGCCTGTCAGCGTAATATATTGACTTAATATTTCTTTATAATCCTTGCCGAAAATAAAATAATATATAAACTCACCATCAGGAGCTTCAAATGAATAATAATCATCCGACTCTGTTCCAAACTTAAACTCTGTTTTGTAGGTGTTATCCAAAAATATTCCGTATTGATAATTACTCAAGAAAAAGGGAATGCTTTTGTATAGTGGATCTTCTGTAGTACTGTAACATGGCTTGTCACTGTTCCACATTTTATACTCACGACCACGACGGTTCAATGACCCTGTTTTTTCTCCCAGACCGAAAAAAAGTTCATCTTTGCGCAATATCTTATATGCTTTTTTTCTCTTTTTGTCGGCATCTGATAGATGCCCGTTATCTTTATAGTCGCTAAAAACCAGTTTTTGCCATTTATCAAATATCTGTAATTGCATCGGATTTTTATTAACCCTAATGCGCAGTCTGCTTGTATATAGCTCATAGCAAGCAGATTGATCGCTTACTTCAATTTTAGTACTAATTCCTAATGAATCATTGATTACAGCAAAGGATGGTTTGTTTTGCTCTAAAACACCTTTCGGATCGTACCATACTTTTATTACCGACTCGCTACATATTTTAAGTGATAATTTAGTATTATCAGAACAGTTAAACTGAACTTCATTACCTTTCAAGCTGTATGAAGTACACTCCCCGGCAAATAAAATTGCCGGGAGAAGTACAAATAGAAAACCCAATATAGATTTATACCTTTTCATTAAGTTATTTCCAACTGTATTTAGTATTCGACAACTATCATATCCCAATATTTCAATGATGGGAGCGTTACCGTCACATTGTTTCCTGTTTGAACAAACTGTAGATTCTGAGCTACTCCGCGATTAACATCGGGTGAGGCAAACCACACTTTAGAAACAGTGCCGGAAACATTTACGCTTACTTCGGGGGCATCTATCAGATTGGGTTCTGCTTGAGTTCCCTTAGGATCACGCCAAACCATTGTATTTGCATCAGTAAAGTTTATCAGGTGGTAAATATCTTTTCCATTTACTTTTTTTCCAATAGTAGCGACCTGCCCTTTAGCTGCCGGCCAACGAGTTGCAACAATATTACTGTTGGTAAAAGCCACCTCTGCTGCCTGAAAATCACCTCCATCCCTAAGCAGATTTTGATAAGCAACCATAAAGTCATAATAGCTTATTAATTCTTTGCCCAAATCTGCTTTTAATTGTAAATTGTTGCTGGGGAAATATTCATTAATGAGGTAATGCTCGCCTAATTCTAAATGTGATCCACCCCACGCAAAAATGGCTGAGTTTGCCAACAAAATTCCAGGTTTGTTTACAAAGCCAACACTACTCACGTTATAGTTCATGTATGCGGCAAGTACTATGTTCTTTTCAGGATTACTTTTTGAAACATTATCGCGCATTAGTGCAATCATATCTCCATAACTCATATCGGGGTTATCACCATCGCGGGCTCCCCAAACTTCCACATAAAGGAAGTCGACAGGTGCATTTGCGATAGCTTCCTGACCATAACCACCAACAGCATTAAACAGCAAGCGTTTATCCGGCTCTGCCGTTTTCATTGCATTAATAAACGAACCGTATCCTTTACTCATATCGATCGATTTTCCATTATAATCGTATCGATCGCCCCGGTAACCCAACTGGTCTATATGGAAGCCATCGAAACCAAGCGCCTGATAAACGTCTTTGTTGCGCGCCACTAAATAGGCTTGCCACTGTTCGTTTCCCGGATCAAGCACCCAAATGTGACTTCGTCCTCCTGAAAGATCATGATAATCTTTCTCTGAATGATTTTGATCTTTATATGCATACCATTCATCGCTTACGCCATCGGATGCTGCATTTTTTGTAGCACCGTAACAGAGATTATAAAACATTGTTTTCATCCCTTTCGCTTTGGCTTCATCAATGTATGATTTTACAGTAGAAAAATAATTTGTACGATAGAAAATATCTTCCCACGAAGTTGACGGATTTTCAACAGAACCCGCAAGTGGGCGTTGATGGTCGTATAACCAATCGTAAAATTGCAATCCGTTAATATGATATCTATTTAAAATATCAATATTCCGGCTAATGAATTTGTTATCCATTTTTTCGTAATCTGAAACAAAACCGTATCGCGGAAATTTTGCCCAATCGGAAGAAACATCTACTGCGATATTATTGATTAACTTTTCTACACCATTTTCAATGGTATAAATTTCCACCATATAGCCTCTGTAATCGTCATTGGGAGTTGTCCATGACCATGTCTCAGTTGATAAATCAGTCTCACTTATTACATTACCAAGATATGTGTAGCGAACCTTAGCTCCATCTGGAATACCCTTTGCAATGAATTTGACCGTTTCTCCCGGATTATATAGAGCTTTGTCAGTAGAGATTGTAATGTCAATATATGATTCTCCATAAGAAAGAGGATTATTTGTGGTTTCAAAATAATCGCTGCTACAGCCCGACACAATTAATGTCGTTAAAGCGACAATTAAATATATTGTTTTCTTCATGATTGATATAATTTTAACGTTTGGTGAATTTTACAGTTTCCTGCAATTGATCTAACTCTATTGTATAGGTACCGGCTTCGGTAATATTCCATTTATTATCGGGGTTTGATCCCACATTGCTGTACAACATTTGCTCCTCGCTTCCGCTCGGGTTAGCTCCTCCACTGGTTGCAAGGAAAAAAGCTCCATTCCAATCAGTTTTTCTATCACAAGTGAATTTAATTTCTTTAGCATTTAAATGGCCAGTCCATGTGAATTTAAACGAATTTCCACTCACAGCATCCATAGCAGTTGCATTGCCAATATCCCAACCATTAGGTGTTGCATCGCCTACAAGATAAATCATTGAGAATGGGGTAAATGGTACAATATCTACTTTCATGGTACGCAAATTCAGGGTTATTTTATAAATGCCAGGTGCAAGTTTCCATTTATTATCATTGGTATTCTCACTTTCCGACCACTTCACAACACTTAATCCAGTTCCAGCGCCTTGTCCATTTACAGCAGGACGTAAAAATACTGTTGTTTGGTCAAAATTATTGGCAGTTGCAATTTTAAATTCATCACTACTATTTGATGAGTTTAATTCTGCGTTATAATGGTAGATGTAAGGATCAAGCATATCCACTCTCATTTCTTTGAATGTCCAGCCGGAGAATCCTCCAACAAACCATAAATCACCAAATTCAGGTGCGTCTAACTCCTCAATACTAATGTTTAAAGTGATTATGTTTACAGTAACCCTATACTGTCCTGATTTGCTAATAGTGAATTTATTATCCGGTTGGTCTTCTGTTTCACGATAAATAAGTTGATTGTCTTCAACGCCTTTGTTGTAGGATGGTAGAAAGTTTCCAAGTTTCGTAATGAATTTTAGTTCTCCAGCATTTAAACGCCCCTGCCATGTGAATCCACCTGTCGTTCCATTAACAGAATTCATTTTAGTGGCATTATCAGCATTCCAACCATTAGGTGCAGCTCCTCCAATCAAATAGAGATTTTTAGCGATTGGTTTATAGGTCTTAATCTTAACTGCAAAAGATTCGGAAATTTGAGGTTCTGTACCTGCTGCAAGAACGGTAGCTATTACACGCGCTTTCACTGTGATTACAGAATCGGATTTGGCATTTAGAGAATCTAATAAAACTGAATTTAAAGTTTCGTTTGTGTATACTATCGAAGTCGTATTCTTTCCTAATTCATAAGTGATGCCAGATTCGAAATTGCTATCTTCGTTTGTAATTTGGAATTGATAACTTATTGCAGCATTTGTACCATTATTTGTACCTGTTGTCCACTCGAAATTTAAAACATTTGAATTAGGATTAAGTACATCTAAAACCAAATCAGTAGTATTTGCTTTTAGTTTAAGCGCAGTTTCTCCTTTGTTTGTTTCCATTAAATCTTCGTTGCACGAAACAAAAAGTAACGGCAATAAAAAAACTGTGGAGATTAATATTCTATATATAGTTTTCATCTTATCAAATTTATTTTTTGTTTTAACTTCATGATTCTTAATATCCCGGATTTTGTTTCAAATTAGGATTAGTATCAATATCCTTTTGTGGAATTGGAAACAGTAAGTGTTTGCGGACAGCATTTACTTTTCCTATAGAGTGAAAGAAATCCAATGCATATTGTCCGTTATCAATACGAATCATATCGAACCAGCGATGTCCTTCAAACGCAAGTTCTACGCGACGTTCTTTAATGATTCTTTGTCGCATTTGATCTTGTGTAAGGTTTTGTAAGATTGATTTATTTGTTAATCCGGCACGCTTACGCACTAAATAAAGTGGTTCTACGGCATCATTAGTACGTCCAAGTTCGTTCAAAGCTTCAGCTTTCATTAGCAGTACGTCCGCATAGCGAAGTACTACAAAGTTTGCTGCATTGGTGTTGTAGTCAGGCGAAATAGATAGTGGCACAAGAAATTTACGTACATTGTAGCCTGTCATCGACATGGTTGAAAGATATTTTTTCCCTCCAAATGCCGGGCAACCTTCATAAAGAATGGTCTTGTCTTTTCGCAAATCTCCAGTTTCATACTGGTCTACAAACTCTTGCGTTGGTTGATTCCAACCATAACCACCTCCAACAAATTCCTGATTACGTGGCCCCATAAAAGTACTATGCCATGCTGCCTGATTTTCGTCGTCGAAGAAACCGGCTTTTGTCTTTCCGTAATACTGAACTTCAAACAATGACTCAGCAGTGTTCTTATTCTTAGCTTCGCCACCAAAACAATCACTATAGTCAGGATTAAGAGTATATCCTAATTTAGTTACTTCGTCACACATTTCAATACATTCTTCATATTTGCCAAGCGTGAGATATACTTTTGCCAACATTCCATAGGCTGCTCCTTTTGATGCACGACCTTTATCGATAGTACTGTATTCTTCCCGTGTTGGAAGCAATTTTATGGCTTCTTTCAAATCTGGTATAATCACTTCGTTGTAAATGGTATCTTTTCCTACACGGCGAGGAAATAAGTCATCACCTGCGTTTGCAGGCTTTAAGCTCATAGGCACATCTCCATAGAGCTGAACCAACAAGAAGAAGTAATGTGCACGTAAAAATTTAGCTTCGCCAATACAACGATTCTTGATACTTTCGCTAATATCCATTTCAGGGACATTTGCTAAAACAGTATTGCAATAAAGGATTCCCGGATTAGGTCCTCTCCAAAAGTCAATAGTGGCAAAATTATCAGCATCTGCCACAAAGTTTGCTAATTGAACTGTTTCTATGCCATCGCTACCGCCACCGGCACCTACTTGACTATTCCCAGCTATAATGTCCAATGTCCAGATACGCATATTATATAATTTTGGACGTTGTAAAGGCTGGTAAGCAGCATTGGTGAGTGCAATAGCACTTGCTTCATCTTTTATGGTCTCTGCTCCTGGATCTTCATAAGGTGACTTATTTAAGAAGTCATCACATGACACCATTAGAACAGATAAAAATATCGTTGTGATATAAATTAGTTTTTTCATGATTGCGTATTATTTATATTGGTTTAAAATTTTATATCAAGACCAAGGCTGATTGTTCTGGTCATAGGGTAACTACCAGAATCAATACCCGAAACTTCAGGGTCAAAACCGGAATAACGTGTTAACGTAAGTAAGTTTTGTGCAGAAATAAACATACGTGCACCAGACATATAAATTTTGGACAACGATTTTTTAGGAAGCGTATATCCTAAAGTGATATTTTTTAAGCGCAAGTATGAACCATCTTCAAGGAATCTGTCAGAAACACGATTATTATTATTCGGATCGGCATACACTGCGCGTGGAATGGAGTTACTGGTGCCTTCGCCAGTCCATCTATCAAGCATTTTTATTGATTGATTAGTTACTGTCGACATGCTTTCAAGTGAAGATCGCGTTCCATTATATATTTCATTTCCAGCTACACCCTGAAAATAAATTTGGAGATCAAAGTTGTGAAAATTGAAACTATTATTCATAGAGAAAATCCAAGAAGGAGTAGGGTTACCCAGGAATGTCCGATCATTATCATTTATAACACCATTATTGTCAAGATCTTTGAATCGAATATCTCCTGGAGAAGTTCCTTGTCCTCCTGTTTGAGATGGTTTTTGTACTGCATAAGAATTAACTTCATCCCAATTTTGAAAGATACCGTTGGTTACATAGCCATAATATGCACCAATTGGCTTCCCTACTGTGTGTGTTTGTACTCCAAAATACATTGGAACATCACCATCGAGTTTCAAGACTTTATTTTTGTTATACGAAACATTCGCTTCAGTAATCCACTCAAAATTATTACTCTTTATATTCTTAGATGAGATAGTTAATTCTATTCCTTGATTTTGTACTTTTCCTACATTAATCTGCGGTGTATAGCTGTCAGAATATCCTGTAGTTATGGGTACTGCCATTCCTACTAACATATTGCTCGTGTTTTTCAAATAAGCATCTAAAGTGATACTTAAAGCCTGATCAAAAAAGTGAGTATCAATACCAATATTCCATTGTTTTACGGTTTCCCATTTAATATCAGGACTTGGCATTACTAAGGGGTAAAGAGTAGCAACTGGTGTGTCATTGAAAACATATTGTGAAGTTTTTAATCTTGTAATGTATGCATAAGGATCTAACGGAGACTGATTTCCTGTTTCACCGTAACCTATGCGTAATTTTCCGTCTGTAAGAATTTTATTTTTGGTATAAAATGATTCTTCTGTAAAACGCCACGCTGCCGAGAATGACGGAAATGTTCCCCAACGATTGTTTGTAGAAATACGAGAAGTACCATCGCGACGCAAAGTTGCTGTCAAAAGATATTTATTGTCGTAATTATAATTTGCACGTCCGAAAAAAGACAGCAATGCCCATTCACTCTGACCACCACCAATGAGCGGATTTAGTAGCCCATTGTTTAGTTGATTGTAATCATCGGATAAAAAATCCTCTTTACTTCCATTTATATATCTAAAAAGATTACTTTGTGCACTCGAACCTATCATTACATTGATATTATGTTTTTCAGCAAAAGTGTCCATATATGTGATTGTATTATCCCATAAATAAGTTATAGATTTATTCCAACTTTCACTTCTGGTTGAAGTTGGAGCAGGTATTGGTTTCCAATCATATTTAGGAGAAAATGAAACTGAATTCCAATCTTTATAATCAACTCCTACCAAAGATTTCAAGAAAACTTTTTTAGAAATGTTGATTTCTCCGAAAACATTTCCCAACAGATTGTATCCCTTAGTTTCAGATTTTTCTACATTGGCGGTTCCTATCGGATTACGCATATCACCGTACCAGATAGCACTATTACCTGGTCCAGAATAACTTCCATCTTCGTTATATATAGGCTGAGTAGGTAGCGATTGCATAGTTCCCAGAATATTATAGGAACCATTGCGTTTTAAATCGTGACTAAGTGTTAGATTGTTTCCGAATTTCAACCAATTACGAACTTTAGCTTCGTTGTTGAATTGAAATGTGTAGCGTTTAAAATCAGTATTAATTACTATACCTTTTTGATCAAATATACCCGCTGAGACATAATAATTGTTATTATCACTTCCACCAGAATAAGATAGCAGGTAATTTTGCATTTTTCCGCTCTGTATAAGAGCATCATACCAATTAGTACCTTCACCCCAGAGCGTAGGGTCAGTGAAGTCAGGTCGTTGAGGTTGTCCTCCGTTTAGCATCATTTCGTTATGCAACGAAGCGAACTGACTGGCATTAAGCAACTTTGGAGTCCCAATAGCATTGTTTATTGCAGTATTAGCGCTAAATGAAATTACACCTTGTCCTGATTTCCCCTTTTTTGTTGTAATTAGAACTACACCGTTTGCGCCTCTGGAACCATAAATTGCAGTTGCAGATGCATCTTTTAGAATGTCAATTGTCTCAACATCGTTTTGATTTATTGCATTTAGGTTCAGATCGGTTGGAACACCATCGATGACAATTAAAGGAGAACAATCGTTAATTGATCCCAAACCACGTATACGAATTGAACTATTACTGCCAGGTGAACCTGAATTAGTAATCATCACACCGGCTGCACGCCCTTGCAGTGCTTCAGCAAGATTCGAAACAGGTTTGTCTTTAACCACACTACTCCCTACTGAGACGGTAGAGCCGGTTAAATCTTTTTTTCTTTGAACTCCATAACCGACAACTACAACTTCATCTAATGTTTTTGTGCTTTCAGTGAGTTTAATAGAGAGAGGCTGACCATTAAATTGAATTTCTGTAGTTTCATATCCTAAATATGAAACGACAAGAATAGTACCTTTATCTAAATTACCGGAAATGGAGAAAGCTCCATTAAAATCAGTAACTGTACCGGTTTTGGTTCCTTTTATAAGGACATTTACTCCAATAAGAGTTTCTCCTTTTAAGTCTGTCACAATTCCGGAAATAACATTGGTTGACTTTTGCGAGAAAGCAAAAGATACACTTAAAAACATACATAAAATAAGTATGCCAAAAATTCTTTTGTTGAGTTTTACCATTATTTTAAATTTAAGGTTGAATAATTCATTGTTTTGTCCGAATATCATTTCAAGTGTATGCATCTAAACTTTATACAATATCCGCCTTCCGACATTGCAAATATATGTAGATTTAGTTCTGTGTTATTTTGATGGAATGAAATTGTAGTAAAAACGAGAATGTGTGCAATTTAAAATCCATATTATGAGGCATATAAATAAAATAAATCATTAAAAAAAGTAGTGAAATTAGAATAAAAAAAGAGGGTTTAAAAGATTTTGTAATCTCTTAAACCCTCTCATTATTTTCGTAGAAACTTATTTTTCCATGCCAATTTTCATTACATACGATTCAAATTCATCCCGAGGCACAGCAGACTTATTTCTTAATTTTGTACGATAGTTATATATGGTAGATAATGAATATCGTAAAAAGTGTGATATTTTAACGCTATCAGAAATCCCTAATCGTATTAAAGCAAAAATTCTCAATTCTGTATTTAGTAACTCTCCAGATTTAAGCTGTATTTCTTCATTATCCACAAGTAAAGCACTAAATTCTTCGACAAATGTTGGAAATAATTGAAGAAATGTACTGTCAAAGTTCGTGTAAAACTCTTTCAATTCATCTTCGATAAATTGTTTGGATTTTATCGTTTGAATTAAATCATCAATTTTGCCAGCTGTGGCTGTTTTATTCAGTAAGCGTCGATAATCATCCAGTTTGTCGATGTACGCTGAACACTGATCCATATAACGCCCAATATATTCTTCCTTGATTAGGTTTGCTTCAGAAAGAGTCTCATTACTGTGCTTAAGCAATTTATTTGTTTCCGATAATTCTTTATTCAAATCATTTAGAAGTTTGTTTGCCTGACTAAGATCTTTTCTGGCCACAGAAAGTTTTCGCATCTGACGGTACACAGATAGAACTGCAATTAATAAAAAGACAGACAGCAAGCTAATACTAATTAACGAAATTATTAACTGACGTTGACGGGCTTGAGATTGATGTTGATAGGCTTGATCTATGATCGGTAACATCTGAGATATTTCATAAGTTCTCAAACGAGCATTACAAAACAACGCATCTTCAAGTGATCTTTTAATATATTTATATGCACGATCTATGTCTCCTTCTTTGTATAATAAAAAAGCTAAACTTCTTAAAGAGATATAATCCTTAGTAGCTGATTGAATATCATTAATGGCAGATATTATTAACCATTTCTTTTCATTTTCTCTGTTTTGTTGCTTTTGGTATGTCACCGAAATACAATATGCAATAATTGCTCTTGTATGCTTGTCATTTTTAATGGTAGGATAATAAGATAATAAAATTTTGATGGCCTCATCCGATTTTTTGTTTGCAATTAATTGATCTGTTTTTACCATTATGTGAGTTTCGGAATTAGGAGGATTAACAACAAGTAAAGAATCCCTAAAATTAGAGACTAACTTATTATACCGCTCTTTTTCCCGAGTAGAGACAGTATAATCTGCCATGAAACCGTAAACAGTTCTATAGACATGAAAATAATAAGCTTTTAAATCAGGATTATCCTGAATATTTATCGTTTCCAGAATATCCATAGATTCTTTGTACATACCGCTAGTTCCCATAATTGAAGCTAAATTTAATTTGGCATCAGTTAAATTCCAACGGTTGTTCATTTTTTCAGCAATTTGCAATTTCTTTTGTGCATAGGTTAATGCTGAGTCTGATTTATATGATTTGTAGTCATCGTAAAGTTGGCCACAAATTTTATAACGTTGATCATCATTATTTGTGTATCTTAACATATACTTTAGTTTGTTAAGCTGTTCTTCTTTCTGGTTGGAAAAAACTTGGTAGTTATCTACAGAACTATCCAAAACCTTTAGCAAAGAATCAATATCATTATTTGCAAATAGTGGCATCGATAATATAAAATACCCAATAATAAAAAGTAGTTTCTTCATATAATTGCACTTAAGTTACGCACAAAGATAGATACTTTTTGGTGTATTTTGTTGACATTTATTCAAAATTGGGTTGCAATATTTTCGCTGTACACTAAAATTTAATTGATTTTGTTCATTTATATTTGCTTCAATATTTTAAATTAAATTTCAGGAATTTGTATGAATATATTTTTTGCAACAAAAGTCACAGCATAATTAAAGTCTTATATGTTCAAAATATAATATCTTATTTTATGCTGAAGTTATTCTATACAAACGGCAAGTGTTCTTTGAGTGTCTGAAAACAGAGATACGCATCAAGCTGTATCCAACAACTTAATGGCTAAACTTAGCTCAAATTTAGTGCAAAGTGCAAGTGTTTCTATCTATATAGAAACTTGCACCTTGCACTAAGAATAAATAACTCATATAATGAGAGTTGCATATGTCGGTTTTATTTTGTATATTTGAACTTGAAAGTTAAGCAGACAAACACAAGTCATTGACAGTCAAAAGGTGATCTTTTTAGTAGATTTCCTAATTCGTACCCCATGAGGGTTTATTGAATGGTAAATAACTGAATTACAATAG
>JBLIZK010000295.1:0-11303 GCA_048859825.1 Paludibacter sp. | reverse complement strand
TATACCAAACTCTTCACGTCCGAATTTATCTTTTCCGGCTACTTTGTTTTTAACGTACACGTTACCACGGAATGAGTTGTATTCAGCAATATCGTCGAAACTTGAAGGACGATATACGTCCATAACCCATTCGTTTACGTTTCCGGCCATGTTGTATAGTCCAAAATCGTTGGGCGAGTATGCATCTACAGGTACTGTAATTGTTCCACGGTCATTGTGACGTCCTGATGTACCCATATCGCCTCGTCCACGTACGTAGTTTGCCTGAATTCTTCCAAGTTTTCTCCGGTCGGTGAAACGTGTCTGATTTCCTTTCCATGGGTAAACTCTACCTTCAGGTGAGAGGTCGTTTTTGTTTACTGAAATTGCATATGCAGCAAATTCCCATTCGGCTTCTGTTGGCAGGCGATAGTCTGAGAACATAATGCCATCCGACATATCTACTTTTACTACATCCATGCCGTTTTTCTTTTTGGCTTTTTTGCCGGCTGCCGGATTGTATGAATTTTGGTGCAGGTATTTTTGTGTGTTGAAAATGAAGTTGATGCGAACAGAGTCGTACTTCATACTGTCTAATTTCGAAAAATCAGGTGCCGCAATAATTCCGGCTTTAATAAGCGCTAATTCGTTTACACGGTCGGTACGCCATGCGCTATAGTCCACAGCCTGCTCCCAGGTTACACCTACAATAGGGTAGTTGTTGAACGATGGGTGTGAAAAGTAATTTTGTAAATAAGGCTCGTTGTATGCCAGTTGCTCGCGCCATGTGTTAACATCCGGTGTGGCACGTTTTACTAATACCGGTTGCGATTTGCCGAACATCATCTTCATCCAGTGCGAATATTCACGCCAGTCAATGTTCCGGATTTCGTATTGGTCCATATAAAATGAACTTACGGTTATACGACGCTGACGATTGTCGCGTGGCTGTGTTACAAACTCAGCTTTTTCACCAATGGTGAATGAACCACCTTCAATAGCCACCATTCCGGGAGGTATCGGGCTTTTATGACCTTGTTTAACTGTGAAATCGGTACTTTTAGGGTCGTTGTATTTCCAGCCCGTTACGCTTGAAGTGCCTTTGCTTTTTTTGCCAAAAGCAAACGCTCCAATAATAATCAGAGAAAAAACAGCAATTTTCGTTAATGATTTTATATTCATAATGTGCTAATTTTCAGAAATAATACCTTAATATAAAATGATTGCCTTTTATTACAGGTGATTTGTTAAAAAATTGATATTTGTTGTACAAAAACCCTGCAAGAGCTTGTTTAACAGAATAACCAGCACAAAAATAAGAAATATTTCTTATATAATATCTATCCTGTATAAATTTGTAAGATGTCAAAAAAAATATGCTCTGCTTATCCCAATCACATTATTAAACGTTCTATCGTTATTTTTCTTATTTTTGCAACTATAAAAATGTAATTTTTTTTCATGGGCATCAATTATAATGGTTGTTATTTGTCGTTAGAACGTCCGCTGGTGATGGGCATTGTGAATGCTACACCCGATTCGTTTTATGCAAACAGCCGGCGTACAGGGTCGGTTGAGGTGCTGCGAAGCATCGGGAAAATGCTGACCGATGGCGCTTCAATCATTGATATCGGTGCATATTCGTCCCGCCCATCGGCTGAGGATGTATCGGCCGCTGAAGAAATTCGCAGACTGGATGCGGTATTGGCTGATGTGGTTCGTACTTTTCCGGATGCAATGCTCTCGGTGGATACTTTCAGAGCCGAAGTTGCCCGTCATGTGGTGGAGAACTATGGTGTGGGTATTATTAACGATATAAGCGGTTGCACACTGGACGATGAAATGATGGAAACCATTGCCGGTTTAAAAGTGGCTTATGTGTTAATGCATATGAGAGCTACTCCGCGCGATATGCAGAATTATTGCCATTACAACCATTTATTGTCTGATGTGATAGATTTTTTGCAAAAGAAAGCCGATGCATTGCACCGTAGTGGTGTGAATGATGTGATTATTGACCCCGGATTCGGCTTTGCGAAAACCATGGAGCAAAATTACGAAATGATGCAGCACCTGGATGTGTTTTCGGTGCTTAATATGCCATTGCTGGTGGGCGTGTCGCGTAAGTCGATGATTTATAATTTGCTCGGAACGTCGCCCGAAGATGCGTTAAACGGTACGACAGCTTTGCATATGCATGCGTTGCACAAAGGGGCAAAAATTTTAAGAGTACATGATGTAAAAGAAGCCGTAGAAACAATACGAATTTTTGAAGCATTAAATAAATATTGAACTATTTTAGTATATGGGCTTTCAAATAACGATAAAAGATGCAATTGACATATTCCTGGTAGCACTACTGCTACACCAGTTATACAAAATATTAAAGCGCTCGGGTGCTGTGAACCTTTTTTTGGGTGTGATGGCCTTCCTGATAGCCTGGATTCTGGTTAGCTGGGTTTTTAAAATGGAATTGCTTGGCGGAATAATGGACAGGATAGTGAGTGTAGGGGCGTTTGCCTTGATTGTTTTATTTCAGGATGAATTACGCCGGTTGTTTTCGCGCATTGGCTCACATCAGAAATGGAATATGTTGCAGTTTGTAAGGCGTGTTTTCAGTTCCGGTAGTTTGCAAGAGAAGGATGCCGATAATTATATTATTCAGATCGTATTTGCCTGCAGAGCTTTATCTAAATCGTCTACCGGAGGGTTGATTATTATTTGCCGGGGAAGCGATATGTCTTCGTATATTCAGTCGGGCGAACAAATTAATGCTACTATCAGTGCCCGTCTTATCGAAAATATATTCTTTAAAAACAGCCCTTTGCACGACGGTGCCATGATTATTGCGAATAAATCGATAAAGGCGGCTGCCTGTATTTTACCCATTTCCAAAAATCAATCGGTACCCAAACGACTTGGTTTACGCCACAGGGCGGCTTTGGGAATTACCGAGATGTCGGATGCCATTGCTATAGTTGTTTCGGAGGAAACGGGACATATATCCTACGCCATGAACGGCGAATTAAAAACGCACATTAAGCCGGAGGAACTGGAGCATTTCTTGTCGGAGTCGCTGGCAGTAAACAAATATAAATAAGCTAATCGAACTATTTCTGTCTATTCAGGGTTATACAGCTTTTACAACAATTAAATTATGATTGATAGTTTTGCATCGCGGGCTGCTGAGTGGGATGTGGCTCCTAAAATTGAAATGACCCGTAAGTTTGTGGAAGCGCTGAAAAGCCGGGTGAAAATAAATAAGAGTTGGAAAGCACTTGAGATTGGAGCAGGGACAGGTCTTGTTGGGTTACAATTGTTGCCTGATGTTAGTAAAGTAGTGTTCGAAGATACGTCGGAAGCTATGCTGGATGTGTTGCGCTCAAAACTTCAGCCGGACGATGAAGTGGAGATTGTTCATGGCGAAGTATTTGCTTATCAGCAGCAGGACATTGATTTCGTTTTCTCGTGTATGGCGTTTCATCATATTCCGGATATGGAAGCTGCGTTGAAGCATTTGTCTGCAATTACACGTCAGGGTGCAGTGGTTGTTGTAGGCGATTTGCGTACTGAAGATGGTTCATTTCACCGGTACGAACCAATACCACACAAAGGATTTGATACCGAAGCTCTTTCGCAGTTATTCGGCAATGCGGGCTTTGAAACAGAACTGGTGGAAACCTACAATGTGCTTTCGCGCGAACGTACTGAGGGGATTATTACAGACTATGAGCAGTTTATTCTCATAGCCCGACGCAAATAAATCATTTCCGGCCAAAGTCTGCGGGTATTTCGCCCCAGGCTTCCGTTTCCCATTTCATAATTGCATTTTGATAGCTGTTGCCGGCAAGCCACTTTTCGGCCCTGGCCAGCAGATCGAACAATGGCGCATTCTGTTCCGTTTGTTCAATTTTAGTGCGCGCTTTCCCGGCTCTTATCCACGCTAATGCTGTTTTACTATCGGTATAGATGGGTAGAAGGCTGTTTTTTTGTTTGAGAAAAGCCAAAGCATGTACTATGGCCAGAAATTCGCCAATATTGTTCGAACCATCACGGAAGGGTCCCTGCCTGAAAATTTCTTCGCCGGTGCGGGTGTAAACGCCACGGTATTCGGTAGGGCCGGGATTGCCGCTGCATGCTGCATCTACGGCTATGCTTTCCATTACAGGCATGCCTTTTTGGGCTATCAATGCCGCATCCGGCTTTTTTTCTTTTTTGCCTATATAGTCCCAGCAGGGTGAGCAAAAAGCTTCGCGGGCTTCTTCGAGTGTAGCAAAGCCTTTGTATTTGGCCTGACCAAAGCCATGTGTTTGTTTTTTGCACTCTTCCCAGCTATCGTAAATGCCCGGTTCGTGTCCATCCCAAACTACAAAATATTTATTTTTTGATTTGCTCATTTTTTTTGATAGAGTAAAGAACAAAGATAATAGATATTGGATGAAAGAACAAAGACGAAAGAATATAGACAAAAGAACAAAGACAATAGAACAAAGATAAAAGAATAAAGACAAAAGAACAAAGATAATAGAACCAAGAGCCAAGAACCAGGAGCCGGGACATTGGATTGGGCTTGGGTTCCGGAATTTGATTGCTATAGTAGTTCCATCACTTCTTTCAGCGACTTTATCATGTATGTACATGCCGGCTTTTCGCCATTTACGGGATAATGCAGCGGGTAGTATACCTGATCGATATTTGCGTTGATAGCTCCTTTGATATCTGCATCATAACTATCGCCTATCATTATGGCTTCGGAGGCCGATACACCATTGAGCATCAGGGCATATTCAAAAATTTGCTTGTCGGGTTTTAATGCTCCGGCCGATTCCGATAATACAATATGGTCGAAATAGTGAGCAATGCCCGAACTTTGAAGTTTGCGGTGCTGTACCTCGGTAAAGCCATTCGAAATCAATGTGATGGGGTAGTTTTTTGCTTTCAGATAGTCCAGAAGCTCAATGGCAAATGGCATTAAAGTCTTTTTCCCCGGCAGATTGTCGAGATATTGATTGCCAATTTCTACGGCCATTTCCTCGTCGTCGATACCCATTTTGGCTAAAGGGTAACGGAAACGTTCCATCATTAAAAACTCTTTGGTTACTTCGCCTTTGCCATATTGCTCCCAAAGTTCAATATTGCGTTTGGCATAAATGCTGAAAAACTGGTCGAAATCCGTAAAGTGTTTGTCAAGGCCCCGTTCGTCATACATATCCTTCAGGGCCAGTTCTGCATTTGTATGAAAATCCCAAATGGTATCGTCGAGATCGATAAAAACCGCCTTGTAACTTTTACCCGCTGATGGGGCTGAATTGCCGGCCGTTTTTATGCTGTTTTCTGTACTTTTCAATTAAAAATCAAATTATTTCCTCTTCTCAGGGAGGGTCAATGTTAATCAACTTCAATTACCAGGTATTTGCTTATGCTCCAGAAGTCTTTGGTGTCGGTAATGTGCAACACAAAATTGTCGTTTTCTTTTTCAAGTGTGTACGACGATTTTGGGTGCGAGGTAAGAATTTTGGCTCTGCTTGAATACAGTGGTATTGATTTCGTTTTACGGGCGTCGATGCGTACGAAGTAACTTTTGTTAAAGTCGCTTTGTAGAATCCGTTTCGGACTAAATAATCCTTCGCTGGTAATTATTTTTTGCTCTTTTAATTCTTTGCGGGTGCCAAAAACATACCAGGCTGTGTGTATGGTTTCTTCCTGCTCGTTTATTTTGGCTTGTTTTTCTTCTTTGTCGGCTTTTAATTCTTCAATGTCTTTGCCCATGCTGCTTACTGTAGTCCCCAGTTCGTTGATTAGCGAATCTTTGGCTGCTAATTGCTCCTGAAGCAATGCCACTTTTGCACTTTCTTCTTCGAGCGACTTGGTAAGGCGGTCGATGCTGCGTTTTAGTTCGTCGGAATGTATGGAGCTTCGTTTGAGTTTCGATTTTAGTTTGGCTAACTCATCTTTGTTTGTCTGAAGCATTTCGTTCAGAAACTGAAGATCCTCGTTTATTTTGGTGCGCTGATCGTCGTTTAACTCTTCGCTTTCGGGGCTTACTTCAAGTACGCCCTGAGTTTCTTTTATTTTCTCGATGTTTTGTTCGATTTTATTCATTGCCGAGAAGTACTCGTCAATTTCTTCCTGCATTTGCTGTTTTGCACGCAGCAAAGAGTCGTTCTGTTCTTTGAGCGAGTCGTAATCGCCTGATTTGAAGTTACAGGAGCTTAGCAAAACGACGGAAATAGTCAGTAAGGTAACGATCGTTTTCATCTTTTGAAAATATATGTGTTTGGACTGTGTTTGATAATTGGGAAATCAGATATATAACGCTGAAATGTGTCACAAAGTTAGTGTTAATCTTCAAAACCTGCAACAATTATAACTATTTCTCCTTTAGGTGGATGTTCGTTAAAATATTGAGCCAATTCGCTCAGCGTTCCGTGTTTCGTTTCTTCGAACATTTTGGATATTTCGCGCGACACAGATGCTCTGCGTTCGTTTCCGAAAACTGTGGCAAACTGCGCCAGTGTTTTTGCCAGCCGGAAGGGCGATTCGTAAAAAATCATTGTTCGCTCCTCGGTTGCCAGCTTTGTGAGGCGGGTTTGACGTCCTTTTTTTTGTGGCAGAAATCCTTCAAAACAAAACCGGTCGCTCGGTATGCCTGATGAAACCAACGCCGGTACAAAGGCTGTTGCTCCCGGCAGGCATTCTACTTTTACGTCCTGCTCCACACATTGGCGTACTACCAGAAAGCCCGGGTCGGATATGGAAGGCGTACCCGCATCCGATATAAGAGCAATGGTGGCGCCGGCTTTGATGCGCTCCACAATGTGTTCAACCGTTTTGTGCTCGTTGAACTTGTGGTACGATTGCATAGGGGTTTTTATCTCAAAATGTTTCAATAAAAAACCACTGGTGCGGGTGTCCTCGGCCAGAATAAGTTCGGCTTCTTTCAGGGCTTTTATGGCTCTGAATGTCATGTCCTCCAGGTTGCCAATGGGAGTAGGTACTACAACTAATTTCATCGGGTAATGTGAATATTGTTTAGTAAGTTCGTAGTGTTTTGAAACAGATGGTTTTTCAATACCCGCTTCAATTCTACAAACTTAAAATTTACGTTTAACTAATTGGTAAAAATCCTCCACCGTAGGGTTGGTTTCGTCCCAGCCGTATTTCGATTTTAAGAACGACATAGCCTCCTCTTCGGTAGCCAGTAAATTCAGGTAATTCAGTGTTTTGTTCATATCCTCGCCGTTCGAGCGGAACAATTCACGCTGAAATCTGAATCTGTCGCCAATGCTGATGGCCTGCTTTATGTCGGCAATTTTTTTATTAGCCAGGCTCGCACTCAGCGAATTGTCTTTTCCCGACAGGTTTTCGTTACGGGTAGAAGTGCTGTTGCCGGCAATTTTATCGGCTATGGTTTGAACCTTGTTCTCGTGTGTTGCATGCCCTGATTGTGCGGGCGCTACCACTGTTTCAATGCTTGTTTCAGATGCCTCCGCCTCCGCCTCGGGTTCGGGTTCGGGCTCGGGTTCGTTTTCAGGCAAAATCAACGGTATTTCCCCGATGAATTCCGGCTCTGAATCATTGACGGTTGTGGTATCCGGCTGCTCGTTGGTTATTGCCGTGTTATTCTCAATTGTCTCAGCAACGGTTTCATCCTGCGTAACAATTTCTTCGACGGTCGGGAGTTCGGTGGTAGCTTCCGGCATTATAGCCAGCTCATGCAAAAGCAGTTGAATGTCTTCTGTTTTTCGGGTTGCCAGCAATATAATCGATTGTGGGTATTCATTCTCCTCTAAAAGACTCTCGGTGATCATGCCAAGTTCTTCAATGTTTTTGTGCAATAAAGTTACCAATAGTTTCCTGTTCATAATTTTTTATCGAAAATAAAATTTGAGCGTGATATTTTTTTAACTTTGCAATCCTTTTACAGTATTTTGGCGTAAAGTTACACTTTTCATCACATTCGGTAAAGGATTATAGCACTTATTTTACAGCAGTTCAATATGATTTTTTCCGAGAAAAACCATCCTATTCAACAAAAGCGCGGTAGCATCGAAGTTATCTGCGGTTCCATGTTTTCAGGCAAAACCGAGGAACTTATACGGCGACTGAAACGTGCGCAATTTGCCAAACAGCGTGTGGAGATTTTTAAACCCAAAATTGATACGCGTTATTCGGAAGACGAAGTTGTATCGCACGACAAAACGGCTATCCGTTCCACACCGGTTGAATCGTCGGGGAGTATACTGCTTTTTTCGGGCGAAGTGGATGTGATTGGAATTGACGAAGCGCAGTTTTTCGACGATGGGTTGGTGGACGTTTGTACCAGGCTGGCGAATCAGGGAATACGCGTAATCATTGCCGGCCTGGATATGGACTTCAGAGGCGTACCTTTCGGTCCTATGCCGGCTCTGTGCGCCGTGGCCGAGGATGTGTTTAAGGTGCATGCTATTTGTGTGCGTTGCGGTGCGCTGGCCTATGTTTCGCACCGGTTGGTGGATAGCAATAAGCGGGTGTTGCTGGGTGAAATGTCGGAATACGAGCCTATTTGTCGTGATTGTTACAATGCTATTGAGAATGCCAAATAATTCTGATTGTAGAACGACCCTGACAGGTCGTTTTTTATTTGTAATGCCGGTGTGTAAACAATACATGCTTTTGTCTGTTAGTTAATTAATTCAACTTTTTTCATGTCAAGTCTTCAAACAAAAGATAATTTAGCCACAGACAGTATTGGTAAACTGCTGTGGTCATACACCCTTCCTGCCATATTGGGTACGGTGGTTATGTCGCTGTACAACATCGTCGATCGGATATTTATCGGTCAGGGAGTGGGGGCGTTGGCCATTTCGGGCCTGGCGCTTACTTTTCCGTTTATGATTATGTTAATGGCTTTTGGTATGTTGATTGGTGCCGGTTCGGCATCGCGTATATCCATTACGCTGGGGCAGGGCGATTTTAATAAAGCCGAAAAAATACTCGGTAATGCTGTAACACTGACTTTTATTATTTCAGGTACGGCCATCCTTTTGTCGCTTATTTTTATGAACGACCTGCTGCGTTTGTTTGGAGGTACCGACAACACTATACAATATGCCTACGATTTTATGATAATTATTGTACCCGGCGGTATACTTACCGCCCTGTATTTCGGGTTAAATAATATTATGCGCGCTTCGGGACATCCCCGCAAAGCCATGTTTAATATTATGCTGGGTGCGGTGGTCAATGTCGTGTTGGATGCTCTCTTTATTTTTGTGTTCGACTGGGGCATTCAGGGGGCAGCTATTGCAACCGTTATTGCCTATTTTGTGGGTACGGTGAATGGCATGAGCCATTTTATGCTGAAAACCACTCAGCTAAAGTTTCATATGCAGAACTTTAAACTTGAAAAAGATATTGTGAAAGCCATTTTAAGTATTGGCCTGTCGCCATTTAGTATGCAGGTGGGTACCAGTGTGGTGGTAGTGCTTATTAATAGTACCTTGCTAAAATATGGTGGCGATTTGGCCATCGGGGCATACGGTATTATCAACAGTGTAAATATGCTGGTGGTGATGTTTATTATCGGACTGAACCAGGGTTCGCAACCCATAGTTGGTTATAACTATGGTGCCAAAAACTATCAGCGTATGTTTAAAACCTTGCGTTATGCTGCCGTAGCCGGAACAGTATTGTCCACTATCGGGTTTGTGATTGGAATGTTTTTCCCGTATCAGATTGTTTCTCTGTTTACTGCCGATGAGGATTTACGTCAGGTAGCCGCACAGGCGCAGCATATTTCGGTGCTAATGTTCCCGATTATCGGATTCCAGATTGTGATTTCCAATTTTTTTCAATCCATAGGGATGGCCAAAATGTCCATCTCATTAAGTCTTACCCGCCAGTTTATTTTTCTGATTCCGGCCATTGTTTTTTTACCCCGCATTTGGGGACTAAATGGCGCCTGGGCTACTATGCCCGTTTCCGATGGATTGTCGGCAATTGTAACAGCCATTACATTTATTTGGTTTTATAAGAAGTTTAAGGCTGAGAATATGGCCTTATAACGCAACTGATTCCGATTATTTACGTCCAAAATTTTCGTGTTTGCGTATTTTTTTTCACTTTTGTGGCTCATTTTCAAATTCTGCGTATATGAAATACAAATTATTAGTGTCGTTTTTGGTCGTTTTCGCGATTATTTCGTGTAAAACTCTTGCGGTAGATAAAAAATCAGAACAAAAGGCTGATAAGAAACTACTCAAAAAAGTACAGCTTAGCTGTGTGGCTTTTTACAATCTCGAAAACCTTTTTGATACCATCAACCAATCCAATAACGATGAGGAGTTTCTGCCCGACGGAGCCAACAAATGGACAGGCATGAAATATAAATCGAAACTGAAACGCATGTCGTATGCTATCTCGCAATTAGGGATTGATATGTCGCCTGTCGGTCCGGTAATTCTGGGCGTATCTGAAATAGAAAACCGTGGTGTGTTGGAGGATTTGGTGAAAGAACCCGATATTGCAGCCCGTAGTTATCAGATTGTACATTACGATAGCCCCGACCGTCGTGGTGTGGATGTGGGCTTGTTGTACAATCCGCGTTATTTTACAGTATCCAATTCAAAATCGTACCGTTTACGCACTGCCGATACTACTTTTCTTACCCGCGATCAGCTGATGGTAAGCGGCTATCTGATGGGCGAAAAGGTACATGTGATTGTTAATCACTGGCCATCGCGCTCGGGTGGCGAAATGCGCTCGCGCCCCAAACGCAACGAGGCTGCCGCCCTGACACGTTCCATTGTCGACTCGCTGTTCAGAGTGGATGCCAAAGCTAAAATTATTGTTATGGGCGACCTGAACGACGACCCTTTTAACGAAAGCTGTGCCACTATTTTAGGCGCCAAAAAAGAGCAATCGGCCGTTGGCGAAAAAGAACTTTTCAATGTGTTCTGGAAAACACTCGACAAAGGGGTGGGTTCGCTCTCGTACAACGACCAGTGGAACCTGTTCGACCAGATAATCCTGTCGCACGAACTGATTAATACAGAGAAAGGCAAAATGCGCTTCTGGAAAAGCGAAGTGTTTTACCGTAATTTCCTGATTCAACAGGAAGGACGCTACAAAGGTACACCTATGCGTACCCACTCGGGTGGTGTGTGGCTCAACGGATACAGCGACCACTTACCTACTCTGATTTATTTAATCAAGGAGCTGAAATAAGTTTTTTTGCGGTTTTTTCTATTCCGGAGTTTGCAAAAAGTATTTCGTCATTTGAAAATTTTTTATACTTTTGCAGCACCAAAAATGAGCGGGATGTAGCTCAGCCCGGTTTAGAG
>JBLIZK010000294.1:0-3570 GCA_048859825.1 Paludibacter sp. | reverse complement strand
CGTGAATTGACTGTAGTATTGTTAATTGATGTTTCGGGGAGTCGGAATTTTGGTACTGTATCGCAAATGAAACGCGACATAATAACCGAAACGGCGGCAACTATTGCCTTTTCGACGATTCAGAACAATGATAAAATCGGGGTCATTTTCTTTTCAGACAAAATTGAAAAGTTCATTCCTCCGATGAAAGGCAGGAAGCATGTATTACACATCATACGCGAACTTATTGATTTTAAGCCACAAAGCAACTTAACGAATATAGGCGAGGCGTTACGATATTTTACAAATGCGATCAAAAAAAGTTCAACAGCTTTTATTATATCCGATTTTTTCGATAGCAGTTTTGAAAAAGAATTGATAATTGCCAACCGAAAACACGATGTAGTAGCTTTGCAGGTTTATGACATTCGGGAAACTGAAATGCCCGATGTGGGACTTGTAAAATTAAAAGATGCAGAAACAGGTGAACGCATATGGATTGACACATCGGACAAAAGATTACGAACTGCCTATAAACACAGTTGGGGTGAAAATCAGCTGGAATTGAAAAAAACATTCACACGTTCAGGAGTGGATTTTGTATCGATGAACACATCAGAAGACTATGTTCGTTCGCTGATGAAATTATTTAAGATGAGAGCATAATTCCCTTATAAAAATGACATTGGTCAGCATGAAGTATTCAATTATATCGCTATTATTACTCAGCATGGTTTCGCTGAATCTGTTTTCGCAAAACATTTCGGTGAATGCAAAAATTGATTCTACAATAATAGTTATTGGCGCTCAAACCAGGCTTACGTTTGAAGTAACACAATCGAAAAACCAAAAGGTAGCCTTACCCGTTTTTTCAGACACAATTATTGGTGCTCTGGAAATTGTAGAGTCGCTTAAAGCAGATACAGTAAAAGCCGATGGCGATAATATTCTGGTAAAGAAAAGCTATATCGTAACTTCATTCGAAGATTCGTTATTGTATATACCTCCCTACCCTATTGTTAGTAATTCAGACACCTTTTGGACAAAGTCTTTGTCATTGAAAGTAGTTCAACCTTTTCAGATTGATACTGCAACGCATCAGATTGCCGACATTAAAAACGTGATGGAGCCTCCATTTAACTGGAAAGCACTTATTAAACTAATTTTGTTGATAATACTGATAATTATTACGATTGTTCTGATATACATATTGGTTCGTAAGTTTATTTATAAAAAACCAATATTTAACGACACTGCTCCAGAGGTTATATTAGCTCCTCATATTCTGGCGTTGAATGAATTAGAACGCATCAGAAATGAAAAGGCCTGGATGAATAACAGAGCAAAAAATTATCATACAGAATTGACCGATGTTTTGAGGGTATATATCGAAAAAACGTTTGACATTCCGTGTATGGAAATGACATCAGAAGAAATTGTGGAACATTTGAATCATTTACGTTTCGAAAACAAAACGGCTTACACAGCTCTGAAACAAATTCTGAATTTGGCGGATCTGGTAAAGTTTGCGAAGTGGGAAGCAACAATCCCCGAGCACGAAGTCAGCTTAACCAATGCTATAGTTTTTGTAAATGAAACAAAAATTGAGGAAGAAGTAATTAATCCCAACGAAGAGGGCAAAAAAGAACAAGAATAAGTGCTCTGTTTAAAAACCCATTGAAATGACTTTTAGAAATCCCGAATATCTACTTTTTTTGCTTTTAATTATACCGGTTGTATGGTGGTATATTAAGGAAATGCATAAGTCGGATGCCAGTTTGCAGGTATCAACGCAACGTAACATTCAGCAATTCAGAAAAAGCACTAAAATCAAACTTCTACATGTACCATTTGTATTACGCACGCTTGCAATTATATTGGTTACAATAGCACTAGCACGTCCGCAGGCATCAAATTCGTGGCGTACTGAAAACACTGAAGGTATCGATATTATGCTAACACTGGATATATCGGGTACTATGATGGCTGAAGACTTAAAACCAAACAGACTGGAAGCCTCAAAGGATGTAGCTACCGAATTTATACTATCCCGACCAAACGACAATATAGGACTCGTAGTGTTTGCTGGCGAAAGTTTTACACAGTGCCCTCTCACAACCGACCACACAGTGCTGGTAAATCTGTTTAAAGGAATTGAATACGGACTACTCGAAGATGGAACTGCTATTGGACTTGGTTTAGCAAATGCTGTGAATCGAATTAAAGATAGCAAAAGTAAATCAAAAGTAATTATTCTGTTAACCGATGGTTCGAACAACAGAGGAGATATTGCTCCTATTACGGCAGCGGAAATAGCGAAAAGTATGGGCATTCGGGTATATGCAATTGGTGTTGGCTCGTATGGTAAAGTGAACATACCAGTACAAACACCTATCGGGATTCAGTATCAGCAAATGGAATCTGAATTTGATGAAAAATCGTTGCAGGAGATAGCACAAATGACAGGCGGAAGCTATTTCAGAGCCACCAATAACGAAAAACTCAGAAGTATTTACAAAGAAATAGACGCTTTGGAAAAAACGAAAATAAGTGTTAAGGAATACAGCAAAAAAAATGAGGAGTTCTATGTTTTTGCTCTGTTAGCATTTCTCTTCCTTACACTTGAAATTATTCTACGTAATACATTATTAAGAAAAATCCCCTGATTTCAGGTATTTATTATTAAAAACTCAACACAGTTATATGTTTCGATTTGCACATCCAGAATATTTATACTTGTTTATTATCGTTCCGATAATTACAGGCCTATTTATATACACTCAATACCTGCGGCGAAAAAAGATTAAACTTTTCGGTAATCCGGAGTTGTTAGCGGAACTCATGCCCAATATCTCATATATACGTCCCCATGTTAAGTTTTACATCCAGCTTTTAGCTGTAGCACTGATAATTATAATATTAGCACAGCCACAGTTCGGAACTAAAGTTGAAAAAGATAAACGTAAAGGGATTGAAGTTATGATAGCACTTGACGTTTCTAATTCAATGCTGGCGCAGGACCTGCAACCTAACAGATTGGAAAAATCGAAACAATTGCTATCAAAACTGGTCGACGAGATGGTAGAAGACAAAGTAGGATTGGTGGTATTTGCCGGTGATGCCTATACACAGCTTCCGATTACGGTCGATTACGTATCAGCTAAAATGTTTCTTAGCACAATTAATACCGACATTGTTCCTCGTCAGGGAACAGCCATAGGCACCGCCATCGATTTATGTATTAAATCATTTGGCAATATTGAAGAAAAAGAACAAACCGGTAGAGCCATTATATTAATTACAGATGGCGAAAACCATGAGGATGATGCTAAGGCAGCAGCAAAACTAGCCAACGACAAAGGCATCAGAGTATTTGTAATTGGTGTAGGTCGACCTGAAGGTTCACCTATTCCGGTAGATGGAACCATGAGTTTTTGGAAAGATAAAGATGGTAATGTGGTAGTATCGAAACTCAATGAGGAAATGTGTAAGGACATCGCTTTAGCTGGTGGAGGCACATATGTTAGAGCCGACAATTCAAGCACTGCGTTTAAAGTTATTGAAAAAGAACTTGATACCATTGCAAAGTCT
>JBLIZK010000293.1:0-3182 GCA_048859825.1 Paludibacter sp. | reverse complement strand
AAGAGGTTACTTTCGACAAAATATTTATCGATAAATCTTTTCCGGAAGATAAATTGCCAACCCGTAAGCCGGGTACAGGCATGCTCACTGAATATTTTAGCGATGAATATGATTTGCCGGGTTCGTTTGTAATTGGCGACAGGCTTACCGATGTGGAATTAGCTAAAAATCTGGGCTGTAAAGCCGTTTTTATCAGTCATGACGTGGAGGCGCTCGAAAATAGTGGACTGAAAGAGTACTGTGCACTTCAAACTACCGATTGGAATAAAATTACAGCTTTTCTGTTTGCGGGTGAGCGGATTGCAACTGTAAACAGAACTACCAAAGAAACGGATATCTTTATCCGACTCGATTTGGATGGGAGCGGAAAGTGTTCGGTGGATACCGGGTTGAAATTTTTTGATCATATGCTGGAGCAAATAGGTAAACACTCCGGTACCGATTTAACCATTAAAGTGAAAGGCGATCTTGAAGTTGACGAACATCATACCATAGAGGATACAGCGCTGGCGCTTGGCGAAGCCTTGTTAAAAGCGCTTGGCGATAAGCGAGGTATTGAACGCTATGGTTTTTCGTTACCTATGGACGACTGTTTGTGTGCCGTATCGCTCGATTTTGGAGGCCGTCCATGGTTGGTGTACGAGGCCGATTTTACGCGTGAGTATATTGGCGATATGCCTTCTGAAATGATACTGCATTTTTTTAAATCGCTAAGTGATGCCGCGCGTATGAATTTAAATATTAAAGCCGAAGGCGCCAACGAACATCATAAACTCGAAGGTATTTTTAAAGCATTGGCTAAAGCAATAAAAATGGCTATTAAACGCGATATTTATCAGTTTGAACTTCCATCAACCAAAGGAGTTTTATAATCTGTGATGTATCCGAAGCTATTTTTTACTTCTCTTATAATTGTGCTCTTGTTTTTGTGCTCGTGCCACAAAGAGACGCAGCAGGGCGCGAAGGAGGCTCCTCGTTTTAAGCACGATACTGTAATTGTGGATTGTAATTATACTTTTGAACAGGCAATAGAAGGAAGCCGTGCTCCTAAAAGTATAATTGATGAATTGGAGTTGATAACAGTGCATTATTATTCAACAGACAATAAATTACACAGAGGTCAGATTCTGACCAATAAACGCATTGGGGCCGAATTAAGAGAGATTTTTAACGATATAAGGCAAATGAAATTTCCGGTGGCTAAAGTTATTCCGATTGAGCACTATGACTGGAACGATGAAGCTTCGATGAACGATAATAATTCTTATAGCTTTTGCTACCGGAACGTATCGTACTCAAAACATGCCCGGGGAATGGCGTTTGACCTGAATCCGTTTTTCAATCCCAACCGATGGAAACCTGAGTACGCATATCGTCGAAATGTACCTGAAAATGCAGTTTATAATCCCGATGTGCCGGGTACTTTATATCCTAATCATCCGGTGGTTGAGTTGTTTAAAAGCAAAGGTTTTTTCTGGGGACATAATTTTAAACGCAACAACGACGACCATCACTTTGAAAAGAAATGAACATAAATTTCGGATTATTCAATATAAATGTTTCATTGAAAGTAGTTTAATTCGAAAAAAAGTAATATATTTGCACGCTCAAATAAAAAGCGATAACTAACAGTTTTTATTAACTTAATTAAGGAGGAAACAAGCAATAGCTAAGCAATTGAATGCCAGACCAGTGCCAAGGGGTAAGGAAAAAGAATTTCCGAACAGAATAAATGACAAAATTCGTGGTCTGAAAGAAGTACGATTGGTAGGCGATAATATTGAAGCGGGCGTTTATGCCTTTGAAGCTGCAATGAAATTGGCCGATGAACTTGAGTTGGACCTGGTAGAAATATCTCCAACTGCTGTACCACCTGTATGTAGGATTACTGATTATCAGAAATTCCTTTATCAACAAAAAAAACGCGAAAAGGAAAAGAAAGCCAATTCATCAAAAGTTGTTGTAAAAGAAATTCGTTTTGGGCCACAAACTGATGATCACGACTATAATTTCAAATTGAAGCATGCTCAGGAGTTTCTTAAAGACGGTTGTAAAGTAAAAGCATATGTGTTCTTCAAAGGTCGTTCAATTTTGTTCAAAGATCAGGGCGAAACTTTGTTAGCTCGTTTTGCGAACGATTTGGAAGAATTAGCAAAAGCGGATCAGTTACCTGTTTTAGAGGGAAAACGTATGATTATTATGCTTTCGCCCCGTAAGCCCAAATAGATTTCTATTTATCAATTAAATATATTTACAAATGCCAAAAATGAAAACTAACTCCGGTGCCAAAAAGAGGTTCGCCCTTACCGGAACAGGAAAGATTAAAAGAAAACATGCGTTTAAAAGACACATTTTGACAAAGAAAACAACAAAACAAAAACGTGCTTTGACTCACGATGCTATTGTAGCTTCAGTTGACGAAAGAAACGTAAAAAACTTGTTGCGTCTTCGTTAATCTTTTTATCACATTTTTCTTAGTCAAAAAAACAGAGTGCTTTAGCCCTAAGTTCGTGTAATAAGCACGGCGCTAACATTCACAAATCATTTTTAATTATGCCAAGATCAGTAAACCACGTTGCTTCACGTAAAAGAAGAAAAAGAATTTTAAGCCTCACAAGAGGTTATTATGGTGGCCGTCGTAATGTATGGACAGTTGCTAAAAATACATGGGAAAAAGGTTTGCAATATGCTTACCGTGACCGTAAAAACAACAAACGTAACTTCCGCGCACTTTGGATTCAACGTATCAACGCTGCCGCTCGTTTGGAAGGTATGTCATATTCAAAATTAATGGGAGCTCTTCACAAAGCAGGTATCGAGATGAACCGCAAAGTGTTGGCCGATTTAGCAATGAATCACCCTGAGGCATTCAAAGCCATTGTTTTGAAAGCTAAAAACGCTTAATAACTACATCAACACAAATAAAAGGTGTTGTGAATAATAAAAAGCCGCTAACTATATAGTTATGCGGCTTTTGTGTTTTTATTTGATATTTATTTCAATTATTGAGTACAATTTAGAAACTGCACTGTTGTTTACATGTATTTAATAACAATTTGGTTAAAAACAGTGATTAATTTTAATTGATACACATTGCATTATCAAATACCTTATTTGATGATTTAGCGTATAAAGGTATGTCGGAAAATAGCGAATCAGCATATAGAAAAAAAGATATAGAA
>JBLIZK010000292.1:0-2186 GCA_048859825.1 Paludibacter sp. | reverse complement strand
TGGAGGGAAAATTAATAACCATTTGTAAGAAATCCCCTTTTTGCTGTGGCGTAGATACATAAAACCAAGAACTCCAGCCAACGCAGAATAAACTTTTACCCAATGAAACCAGGTACCTACACTTGACTCTGGTCCAGCAGTTTTGGGCCATACAGCAAAAGTCAGAATGACAGGAACCAAAATATAAACAACATAAGAAAACCACTTGCTCGAACGTGTCAATTCATTGATTAACATAAGTCCGGCTACAACTCCACACCACATAAGCGCCGAGTACCACGGAATTGATTCGAAGAAAAACATAGTATTAATTTTTTAGTTAATGTATTGAAAATAAAATTCACACTGCAAAAATAAGAAATTTATTTCAATTATTAGTACGTTTGTACTATTTTGTTGATAATTTAGTTGTAAAAAGTTAAAATTATGGTGTTTATGGCACATTTAGCTATCTTTGCAGCATGAAACAAAAGCCTGTAACAACAAAAAAAAAGATACTGGACACAGCAATTAGCATGTTGAACGAACTGGGATTATCCAACGTTAAACTGCGTGATGTGTCACAGGCTTTACATATAAGCATTGGAAATCTAACCTATCATTATCCCAAATGGGAAAACCTGATCGACGATATTTTTGAACAATTCCAGGCCGATATCAATCAGTTATACGATTTTTTTCCAAAAGATATTTCGGAGGTTGTGACATACATTGAGCGGATATACGAAATACAGCTTAAATACGCATTTTTGTTTTCTAACTTCTACATTTTTTTTCAACAGTATCCTAAATATAAAGCCGTTGAAGAAGATTTTTTTATAAATAGAATGAAGATTATGCGCGAAGCTCTGGAAAAATTAGTTGAGAAAAAATACCTTTATCCAGCCGGTTGTGAACACAATTACGATTTACTTGTAAAAAATACCTGGCTTATTCTTTCGGGTTGGTATGGATTTTCGATGATATTTAAAAATACAAAATACACAATCACCAAAGAAGAATTTTTCGTTTCCATTTGGAACATGTATGTATATCATTTAACTGAATCTGGAAAAGAAATCGTTCGAAAATCATATGCTGATTTAATTGAAAATTAATTGTATTTCTTATGTTCATTGATTCAAAACTAAATAAAGTAAGGATTTTCACCTATATATTTGCAGTAATATCTTCATTAATTGTAAATATAAATGCACAAACAGTAAAATATGCACCAGCCTGGTTTGGTCCCAACGCCAATCCTGTACCCGACTTTACAGATGGGCGTATTCCAGACCAAACGGATATGCTATCATAAAACACTAAGCTTCGCGTACGTTCGAAGGGATTTCCGAACCCCATCGAACAAGCGCAATTGTTTGCTTATTTTAAAGAGCATATCCGTGAGGACAAGGTCGGGTAAATCCCTGTTTTATATGCATTGATAGTCAGATATATGTGTGCTCACGAAAATCATCGTTGAGATTTAAAAAATCGTCGTTGAGATTTCCCCAACTCTCCGTTGAGATTTTTCAAACTTCCGCTACTCTTCATCATTAAAGCGGAAATATTTGTTCTAATCAGAATTTCAGATTTATCACCACCAGTTCCGATTGCGTGCCAATGCGGTATTTCGGACCCCAGAGTCCAAGTCCCGACGATACATAATAGTGTGTATTCTCAATTTTGCGGTATCCGTAGCCCAGTTCGTACATTTGCTTTACAAACAAGTTGCCCGGGAAAAACGGTCCGTTGTGCGTATGACCCGAAATTTGCAGATCGACACCATTTTTACGGGCTTCGTTCAGATGATAGGGTTGATGGTCGAGCATTATCACGGGTTTACTGTGGTCGATGGCAGAAGTGAGCTGCGCAATTTCTTTGCGTTTGTGGTTGGTACGGTCGTCGCGCCCCACCAGGTAAAAGCTGTTGTTGACAAGTATTGTGGAGTCGCGCAGAAAAGTAATACCGGCCGATTTGAGGTATTCCTCAGCTATGTAAGGGTTTTCGCCATAATACTCGTGGTTTCCGCTGATGGCATACACGCCCAGTGGCGCCACAATTTGTCGCAGTTCTTCGGCCATATTTTGCTCAATAAGCGGTTGGGTGATATTGTCCACCACATCGCCGGCCATCAGTACAATATCGGGTTTTTGCTCATTAATAAGCTTTACGTATTTCTGCAGGTTTGTTTTGTTGATGGAATA
>JBLIZK010000291.1:0-2565 GCA_048859825.1 Paludibacter sp. | reverse complement strand
GCTGAATTTAAACCATTCAGCCATTGTTTTACCATACACTACTTTTTTAGCATCGTAATAACGGAATGCTAATGGATTTTTACTTTCTTTTCCTTCGAATTTAATTTTTTCGATTGATGGGAAATACACTTTTGACATAATAATTTGAATGACCCCCAGCCCCTAAAGGGGAGCCAGAGAAGTTAGTATTAATTGTTTATTTTTATTTTAATGAGTCCCAGCCCCTAAAGGGGAGTAAGAGTCTTGAATTGATAATTATATTTTTACACTTATTTCAGATAGTTAGTCTTAAGCCCTTTAGGGGTGGGGTTGTTTTAGATTCTAGCCACCCACTTCTCATACGCCACTTTTGTAGCTTCTATCTGTTCGGCTTCCGGTGTAATCACCATAATCTTTTTCAGGGTCGAAAATGCTTCTTTGGCATCTTTATAGATACCTGCTCCGATACCAGCACCACGTGCTGCGCCTACCGAACCATCGGTATTGTAAAGCTCAATGGTTGCTCCGGTAATATTTGCCAAAGTCTGACGGAAAATAGGACTCAAAAACAGGTTGGCATGTCCGGCACGAATGGTTTTTGTTTCGATTCCCATATCGTTCATGATATCCATACCGTATTTGAACGAAAATGCAATGCCTTCATGTGCCGCACGGATCAAATGGCCTTTGCTGATTCGGTTAAAGTTAATGCCGTGAACAGAGCAGTTTGGCTCCTGGTTGCTCAATACACGTTCAGCGCCATTTCCAAAAGGAATAATGCTTACACCTTCGCTTCCTACCGGAACACCTGCAGCCAGTTCGTTCATTTCGGCATAGCTGATGCCTTCGGGAGCTACATTGTTTTTAATCCATGTATTCAGAATGGCAGTACCATTAATACAAAGCAATACTCCAACGCGAGTAGCATCTTTTGTATGATTCACGTGCGCAAATGAGTTGACACGCGATTGCGGATCGTATTTTGAGTCGCTGTTTACACCGTATACTACACCCGAAGTTCCTGCTGTAGCGGCAATTTCACCCGGGGTCAACACATTTAACGATAGTGCGTTATTTGGCTGATCGCCGGCGCGATAGGTTACCGGAGTACCTTCAGCCAATCCTAATTCAGCTGCAATATCTGCTTTCAGATTGCCTTGTTGTCCGAATGTCGGTACAATTTCCGGTATCAGAGCTGTGTTGAATCCGAAATAATCGAAAAGGAATTTAGCAGGTGCTTCGGCTTTGAAATCCCAGGCAATTCCTTCCGACAAGCCCGAAGCTGTTGTGCAGGCTTTACCTGTCATGCGCATAGCCAGATAATCGCCCGGGAGCATATAGTATTTAGCTTTTGCGTAGTTTTCCGGTTCGTTTTCTTTTACCCAGGCCAGCTTTGCCAGCGTAAAGTTACCCGGCGAGTTCAATACTTTTGTCAGGCACTCTTCTGTACCTATAGTTTCCAATGCTTTTTGTCCGTAAGGTACAGCACGGCTGTCGCACCAGATAATAGCATCACGAATAGCTTTTTGTGCTTCATCCACCAACACCAAACCGTGCATTTGATACGAAATACCAATGGCCTTGATATCAGCCGCATTTGCATTAGCCTCTTCAAGCACCACCTGAGTAGCCAGCTTCAGGTTTTTCCACCATGTTTCAGTGTCCTGTTCAGCCCACCCGGCTTTCACTGACTTGATTTCCATTTCCTTTTTAGGAAAAAAAGCGGTAGAGATACATTCACCTGTTTGTGCATTTACCAAACTTGCTTTTACCGACGAGCTTCCTAAGTCATAACCTAATAGATACATATTACCTCCTCTAATTTCCTGCTCCCTAAATCCCCCTTAGGGGGCTTAAAGACCAAGTATATTTATTTTTTTTTTATTATCAAATACTAAACTTCCAAATTCTACTACTCAAGTCCCCCTGTGGGGGATTAGGGGGCTGTATCTCTACTTCTTATACTTATACAGCCTTGCCGCCCGGTGCGCTACGCCTTCTTCTAATTCATCTAATGCAACTACATAAGGCCATTGTGCCACTTTTTTTCTGAAATTACGTACATCCGAATTACATTGATGTATTGTATCATATAAAATTTGAAGTTGTGTAATCGTGAATTTTCTTGGTAATAATTCAAATAACAGGCTGGGTTCAATATCCATGCGATGGCGAATATGTTCCAGACCGGTTTTAATGATTTCCAAGTGGTCGAATGCCAGATTTGTGGTTGATGCTACATTCAAATCGTACCAATTGGCCTGTGTTGTTTCTGTTTTAAACTGTATTTTACGGTCAATTTTAATTAATGCCACATATCCTACAGTTACTATTCGGCCTATTTTAAGTTGCATAGTATTTTCAAGCCATAATATATCACGCGGGTTTTCGGTACGTTTTGGATTTCCAAAACTTCTGAACTGACTCAGGTAAATATTCTTGAGCCCGGTTAGTTCATTTAAAACTCTGTTGGCAGCATCATCCAGGTCTTCATTATTCAATATAATACTTCCCGGCAATTTTTTGTCGTTGTATTGTTTGTTATCATCAACAATTGAGCGCTCAATTAAGAGCACTTTCAGTTGA
>JBLIZK010000290.1:0-3320 GCA_048859825.1 Paludibacter sp. | reverse complement strand
CATTTCAAACATTATGGACAAACTCGGATTTGAAGAAGGCGAAATGATTGAGCACTCCATAATATCAAAATCGATTGAACGTGCTCAGAAAAACGTAGAAGAAAACAACTTTGGCATCCGTAAACGCTTGCTTGAGTACGACGATGTAATGAACTCGCAACGTACCGTAATATACAGCAAACGTTTGCACGCATTAATGGGCGAACGCATTGGCGTGGATATCACCAACATGATATACGATGTAGCTGAGCTAATGGTTGAAAATGCGAAACAAGCACACGATTACGAATTATTACAGGAAGATTTGCTTAAGGTTTTTGCAATGGAAGTTCCATTTGACGAAAACACCTTTAACACAACAAAATCAAATGAATTAGGTCATTTGGTGAGCGAAGCAGCAATAACTACATTTAAACGTAAAATGGAGAAACTTGCCTCGATAGCTTATCCCGTAATTAAGGATGTATACGAAACCAAAGGACAGCAATATGAAAATATTTTGGTTCCGGTTACCGATGGTAAGCGTGTATTCAACGTAACAGCTCATCTTGAAAAAGCATTCAAAAACGAAGCCCGCGAAGTTGTAACTGCATTTGAAAAACAAACTTTACTATATGTAATTGATGATGAATGGAAAGAGCACCTGCGTCAACTCGACGAATTGCGTAACTCTGTACAAAATGCCAGTTACGAACAAAAAGACCCGTTATTGATTTACAAACTGGAGTCGTTTGGGTTATTCAAAGAAATGATTGACTCAATGAACAGAAAAGTATTGTCCATATTAATGCGCGGACAGATACCTATGCGCGAACCAGAGCAAGTACGCGAAGCTCGTCCGGTACAACGTATGGATTTGAGCCGTATGCGGACTCAGAAGGATGAAGTTTCATCGCGTGCAGCACAACAACAGGATCCGACAAAACAAGACACACGTGAGGTTCAAAAAACGCAACCGATAGTGGTTGAGAAAAAAGTGGGTCGTAACGATTTGTGCCCCTGCGGTAGTGGCAAAAAATTCAAAAACTGCCACGGTGCCTGATTCACTTTATAACGCATCGTAATCGTCTAAATTCAAAACCCTAATTACAAATAAAATGCTTTTAAATTATATAACCTGGGATGTACCGCCTGAAATTTTCAGTTTAGGCCCCATTCACGTCAGATGGTACGGTGCCCTTTGGGCGCTCGGCATTTGGCTGGCATTAATAGTAGTACAACGGCTTTTTAAACACGAAAAACTACCTGAAGCATGGATTGATAAACTTTTTATTTATACCGTTGTAGGTACCATTGTTGGAGCACGTTTAGGTCACTGCTTTTTTTACGAATGGCATGCGTTGGATGAACCGGTAAAATTTCTGGGCATCGAATTCACTTACGGTAACTATTACCTAACCCATCCATGGGAACTTTTGTACGTATGGCGTGGTGGTTTGGCCAGTCATGGCGGAGCAATCGGTATTTTAATTGCATTGTATCTGTATAACAAAAATGTATCGCACAAAGGCTTCCTGTGGGGGCTCGACAGACTGGTTATAGGTGCAGCGCTAACAGGTGCAGCTATCCGTTTAGGCAACCTCATGAATTCAGAAATTTATGGTAGTGCCACCACACTACCCTGGGGTTTTATATTTGTACGCGACGGACAAACACAACCCATGCATCCAACTCAGATTTACGAGATGATCTATTGCATACTAACGTTTGTAATAACCTGGTGGTTGTATTGGAAAAAGGAAGCCTATAAAAAAACAGGACTTATTTACGGTGTGTTTCTGATTGGGATATTCGGCTCGCGTTTTATATTAGAATTTATTAAACTGAACCAGGAAGATTTTGAATCGGGCATGTTCCTGAATATGGGACAAATACTTAGCATTCCTTTTATAATTTGGGGATTATGGCTTATATTTAAAACCACTCAGAAAAAGGTTACAACCTGATTTTATGTAAAGCGTTTAACTGAAATTAGAAACCCCGTAAGTTCACGATAAACTTACGGGGTTTCATTTTCTGGATATGATTCGATGTTTTCTAGTTTACTCTAAATTTTTCGTTACCATTTACGAGAAAATCTACAATTTGCTTAGCTGCTGCTATACCAGCATTTACATTAGCTTCGGAGGTTTGTGCTCCCATTTTCTTTGGAGTTGAGAAATATCTGTTTGGGAATTTCTCAGTCATTTCAGCATGATTGTCAGGTAAAATATCAGTTACGTATTTAAATGTAGCGTTATCATTCATATAACGTACAATGTCTGCATCGTGAATTACCTCTTTACGAGCTGTATTTACCAATACGGCCCCTTTTGGCATATTATTCAGCACTTCGTAATTAATGGACTGTTTGGTGTCTTTATTTGCAGGAATATGTAAAGATACAATATCGCATTTTGAGTATAACTCAGCAACTGAGTTAACCGGCTCAACACCGGCCGCACGAATTGAATCGTCGCTGCAAAAGCGGTCGAAAGCATAAACTTTCATACCAAATGCATTAGCAATACGAGCTACATGACGCCCTACATTCCCAAAAGCATGTATACCAATTTTTTTGCCTAACAATTCAGTACCACTTGTTCCGTTGTAAAAATTACGTACTGCATATATCAGCATCCCGAAAACCAATTCGGCTACAGCATTGGCGTTTTGTCCGGGTGTATTCATTACACAAACTCCTGCTGCAGTGGCTGCTTCAAGGTCAACATTATCGTAACCTGCACCGGCACGAACTACAATCTTCAGATTTTTAGCTGCCGCAATCACTTCCGCATCAATAATATCGCTACGAATAATTATTGCATGTGCATCCACAACTGCATCTAATAATTCCTGTTTTTGAGTATACTTCTCAAGTAAAGCCAACTCAAAACCTGCCGCTTCAACTTCGGCACGTATACCATCTACCGCAATTTTGGCAAATGGTTTATCTGTTGCTATTAATACTTTCATTTATAGTAATGTGTTAAACCGATGTTCAGGTGCTATAGAAATGCATTTGACAACACCTGTACATCAGCGTTTTATTAATGCTGTTTTTCAAATTCGGCCATACAATCTACTAATGCCTGAACACTTTCAATTGGCATTGCGTTATATATTGAAGCTCTGTAACCACCTACCGAACGGTGACCTTTGATTCCATCCATTCCGGCTTCTGTTGCAAATTTGAGGAATGCAGCTTCCAGTTCTTTGTATTCGGGCTTCATTACAAAGCAAACATTCATGCGTGAACGGTCTTCTTTGTTTGCTGTTCCCACGAACATTTTGCTGTTGTCGATAGCGTTGTAAAGAAGTTCTGCTTTTGCTATGTTGCG
>JBLIZK010000289.1:0-4812 GCA_048859825.1 Paludibacter sp. | reverse complement strand
TTTTATTTCACCATACTTGTTTGCAATTTAATTTCGCAGTAAAACATCCCCTATAGTAAGACTAATCGCCCAAAAAGCAAAAAAAGCCACAGCAAGTTAGTGTTTATTTTCAATTGTCTTGCAGTGGCTTTTATAGCTTTTTTGATAATAGGCAGAGCGGTTAAAGTACATTGTTATTTCCCCTTGTCCAACCGGATTTACTTTACATTAATCGAGCAAAAGCTGGCGGAGGTCAGGTAGGAACCAGCGGTCACGACTGAAAGGACTAATTGCAATCCCACCTTCACTTACTATAAGGAACCAACGGTCAGCGTTAGCTATTTTCAATCCGCTTTAAATACAAAGCAAATATTTATCTTTGTACAAAGAATTGTCGAAAACCGATGCAAATGGCAATGTAACGCAGCATGTAGAGTATGTGCCCTTTGGCGAAGTATTTGTGGAGGAAAGAAATAGTAACTGGAGCACACCTTACCTGTTTAACGGCAAGGAGCGCGATGCCGAAACCGGCCTCAGCTACTCCGATAAAAAAAATTGATACGTTTTTTATCGAATAATAATAATATAAAAAACAGCATACTTGTAACTAATTCTATCTTCCGAACACTCGTATTTTATAATTCGTTTTTAGCCCTCTTTGTTTTATACGCTGCAAATTATTTCTTTTTGCCCCAAAGCGATCGTCCGGAAGCGTTTAATCCTGAGTAGACAATTGTTTGTTTGCGGGGCGATGCTTCCCAATCGAGCTCGCGCTGAACATTTACTTTTACAGTCCCTATGGTGAGTATCTTTTTTACGGCATTGTACGACCATCGGCCTGATATTGCTCCCGTTGCGGTATAATCGCTGTTGAGCGTGAGTGTTTGCGAAGTTTGCTGTGTTTGGTAGGCATAATTCAGCACTATGTGCTCCCAAGTGCCCACTAAATCGTTGTCGGTAATAATATACCGGGGTACTGCGGCATAACGTTCGGGCATTACTACGGGCCAACCGTCGTCGGTCCACTGAATGGCGCGTACGTGCCCCATCATAATGGCATTGCTGTATGCATTTCCGTTGGTGTTGGCGGGTAACCTTCCCTGCGACACGTAATACCAATCGCCGGTGTCGGGGTTTTGAAATACCGCACAATGCGAAATGCCTACCCAGCCAGAGTGGTCGTTAAACTTATAAGGGTGAGTAATTATGGGAAAACAATCGGCTCCACTACTGATATTAGCGTTGTTAAACCCATAATACGGGCCATTGATGTTTCGCGATCGACATACGCGGGTGTTGTATGCTACCGACAATTCGTCGTAAGCCAAAAACAAATAGTAATATCCGGTTTTGTCGTTGTAAATTATTTCGGGACCTTCCTGAGCCTGCCACCTGTTCGATGAACTGTTGACACGACGTGCAATAAGGGTGCCGTAGTCGGTAAGTGTACTTAGCTGCTGAGGTTTACCGGTTGTAATGTCGAGCTTAACCGACACAATGCCTGAATGCCACGATCCGTAAATCAGGTAATTGTCGCCTTAGGGCGTTACAATCAGTGTGGGGTCGATGGCATTCCATTTAAAATAGGCGTTCCAGTCGGATGTATAGCTGCTACGTGCCCAATTAGTACCTTTGTCCGATACAGAACTAATCACGTAGCCTTTATCGACCCATACATTGGTGGCTAAATCGGTACATTCCATCATCCCTATGAAGGCACGTTCGGTCCAGGTGTTGTCGAAATTCTCAAAAGTATTCGGCAATCCATTGCCTATAAAATTATCCACAATAACGGAATAATACATGCGGTAAACATTGCCAATTTTGCGCACTACAGGTGCCCAATATCCGTAGGACGGATTGGCAATGGAACTTAATCCATTGCGTGTGCGGATGGCATTTAGCGAGTCTTTAATCCATGTAGGAGTGTTAAGCATTGACATGCCTACAAAATTCCAGTTTACGAGGTCTTTTGAGCGGCGACAAGGGAAATGCCCATATCCCACATGAACATTGCCGTACGAGGCATCGGTGCCATACATGTAATAATACTCGCCACATTTTTCAACGGTGGGGTCGTGTACGTTGGCCAGATTCCATCTTGACCGGTAGGCCCATGACGAAATAGCTGAATAATCGTCAGCGTAAGCCGGGGCTGTATAGGCTACAGTAGTTTCGGTTCTGAAATTTACACTGTCAATGGTATTTACAGCAAAACTAAGTACAGTATTGTTTTTTTTATGAATCAATAAGTCGGTTTTTGCAGCCGATGTTGTTATACTATCCACATTCGATATTGTTTCCGATAAAAGTGAACCTCCCGATTTGTAGATGAAGATTTTTTCCTGCGCAATTGTCGTTTGCATAAAAGCAAATAGAAGCCCCGATAGTATGATTTGCTTTTTCATTGTTTGTTGAATTTTAATGCAGTTCCGGCAATGCGCAATATGTATACGGCTTTGCTTAATGAGTTGATATTTATCTGATTTTCGGGCGAAAGATTTCCTTTTTGTACCAAAGTTCCGTCTGCTTTGTAAATGGCATATGGCATGGCGCTACTACTTGCATGCAGTATCTGCAACCAGGCCGAGCCGGGTGCAATACATGCGATAGGTGTTGTACCTGCCCGCTGTTGCTCTAAGCCCGAAACTATGCCAAAAGTAATTTTCCGAAAGTCGGTTAAGGCAATGGAGTTTACACTGGCGTCGGTTTTTCGGATAAGAATATTAGCATTTTCAAAGGTTATTTTGTCGGTATTGCCAAAAAGCGATGTAATACCGGTGCCAGTGTTCTGCCAAACGGTTACTGTTGTTTGAGCCGGGAGCCTGCCAGCAATGCAAAGCAGGCATAAACTGAATGCTATTATAAAGAAAAATCCTGATTTTTTATTCATATACAAGTTAACAAGGAAGTGTTCCATTTTATCGGTGACAAAAATAGCTTAAATGTGGTTGTTTTCAGTGGACAAAATATTAATATTTGAGGATAAATAATCACTGAGGGTCAAAATTTGTGGGGAGGAATTGCTCTTGTTATTCAAATAAAAATCTATCTTAGCACCTGAATATATCAAGTACTTTCAGAATGCCTTATTTGTCAGCAAATAATTTGTTTTTAAATTGCCGGATAAAACCAGCAAATAAACATTTTCATGTTTGTCAGTATTTGTTAGTTGTGCATGTTTCATCACATTACAAAGGCAATATTTTGCACAAATCCGGCAAGGGTTTGTACGAATGCTGGATGAATTAGAGCAACCCCTTGCCCCTAAAGGGGTATACTTCTTATGCTATCAAAGTAGTTAGTTCGTACTTTGACACCAAAAATTTCCATTCTCTTTTCTAAATTCTTTATTCCCTTTCAGGGGTTAGGGGCTTATGGCTATTCTATTCGATATCAAACGTTTTGCTATACACGATGGTCCGGGTATACGTACCACTGTATTTTTCAAGGGTTGTCCGCTGCGTTGCACGTGGTGCCATAACCCCGAAAGTATCGACATGGCTATATGCCGGATTCCTAAAACAGTAAGTATTGGCGACAAGTTGTTTACCGATATGGAAACTGTTGGGCACGAAACTTCGGTTAGTGATTTGATGATAGAGTTGCAAAAAGAGAAGATATTTATGGACGAATCTGGAGGTGGTGTAACATTTTCGGGTGGCGAACCTCTGATGCAGCACAGCTTTCTGATAGAAGCACTTGAAGCTTGTAAAGCAGCCGGTATGCACACGGTGGTGGATACTTCGGGTTATGCACGATGGGAATTACTGGCTGAAACAGCCAAACTCACCGATATGTTTCTGTACGACCTGAAACTTATCGACGACCATCTGCATCGTGAACACACTGGTGTATCGAACAAGCTGATATTGGAAAACATACAGAAGCTTTCGTCAATGGGCAAAACATTCAGTGTTCGGATGCCAATGATACCCGGTATTACATTTACCGACGATAATATTTGCAGGTCTATCGACTTTCTTCGAAATTTGCCAGCAAAGCCCGAAAGTGTCGATTTATTGCCATTTCATAACACGGCATCGCACAAATATGAGCGATTGGGTTTGACCAATATATTTGCTCAAACCCAATCTTTATCGAAAAAAGATTTAGAAAAAACAAAAAAACAATTTGAAGAAGAAGGTTTTACCGTAAAAATTGGCGGCTAAAGTCAGTTGATAATATCTTAATTTCTGATTCGTATAAACATTTTTAAAGGCAGAATATGAGTTCAATAAAAGATTACAGTGAATACAGTTCACTTTGCAGCACTGAACCTACCAAACAATACTACCATCAAACACTGAGAGGTAGCACTCCACGTATACAAAAGCTACGCGACCAAAGCTTAAATGCAATAAACTGCATTTCGGCCGAACGGGGCATACTGATGACCGAATTCTACAAAAACCATGTTGCTTTTGGCGACTCGGTTCCTGTGCAACGTGCCAAATCGCTCGAATACGTTCTTTCGAACAAATACATCTGCATCAACGATATGGAACTGATAGTTGGCGAACGTGGCCCGGCACCCAAAGCAACACCTACTTATCCGGAAATAACGGTGCATTCGTTGCAGGATTTGGAGATTCTCAATACCCGCGAAAAGGTTTGGTTCCGTGTTGATAAAGATACGAAAAATGCATTTGCCGATATTATAATCCCATTCTGGACAGGCCGCTCGAACCGTGACCGTATGATGGAAGCCATGACCGACGAGTGGAAAGATGCCTATGCAGCCGGTATTTTTACCGAATTCATGGAGCAACGTGCACCCGGACATACGGTAGCCGGTTACAAGATTTTCGAAAAAGGCATGCTCGACATAAT
>JBLIZK010000288.1:0-2202 GCA_048859825.1 Paludibacter sp. | reverse complement strand
TCAATAATTTCTCACGTTGATATGGAACACCATCTTTTATAAATTGCTTTTCTAAAGCCTCTTGATACACAGACTCCAAGAATCCAGCACCTAATTCTGCATGCACCTTCATACATGCACCTATTATCTTATAACTTTCATCCTTATACAATATATCCACCATCTTAATTCGTTCTTATTCGTAAAATTCGTTTTAATTCGGGTAATTTGTTGTCTGTTTTTTTTGTATCCGCTATACTGTGTGAGGCTCTGTAAGCCACTCCTTTAAATTCTACTTAGCCACAATCCTAATAAACGGTCGTACACCATATAGCCTTTTTCCGATTTGTAAATAAGTTCCTTTTCAATTAATTTATTCAATGCCCGTGTTATACTACTCACATTTTTAAGTCCATATTTGGATATAAACACACCGGCATTGATTTGTTGCACAATTTTTTCTTTTGCCACTGCTTTCAGCAAATTAACCTGTACCGACGAGTAAGCATTTAGCAATTCCTGATAACTGTATGCATTTTCGTCGAGCAATTGCTGAAGAGCCTGGTACACAAATTGCGGTTCGTCAATGTTTTTGCGATATTCGTACAGACGGTTTAATAATGCTTGCACATACCAGGTATGCCCTTCGAAAAGCGTATAAATGGTATCAAAACAAACTTCGCTTATAGCGAATCCCGCTTTTTGAAAATGGGCTAAAGCAAACTGATAATACTGTTCACGGTTTACCACATCTAACGACATGAGTTGCGTGCTTTGATAAAATGGCCGTTTGGCCGACAGAAAAATCTCATTCATCAGATGCTGTCGGCTACCGGCAAATATAAATTTCACATTGGTCGAAAACTGTATATAGGAGCGTAACAATGCTTCTGTACCTTTCTCGGGATATTCGGCGATCTGTTGAAATTCGTCGATGGCAATATAGCAACGCTTGCCCGTCTGCTCCATATACGCAAAAACCTCCTGCAAACTGTTTTTTTCCATTGCAGGTTCAATTTTCACACTTAATTCGGGTTGCCCGCTCAGTGAATCGTACGAAAGAACCGGTCGAAAGCTTTTGAAAAAGGCTGCAAATTTATTCATTGCCTTTTCCAAATTTGCATCAGCTTTTCCCAATACATTTTCGGAGAATATTTTCACAAAATCATTCAGGTTTTGAGTAGGATATATATCCATATAGATACATACAACTTTGCTATCGCTTTCGGTCAGCTTATGAAAAACATGCTGTATCAGACCTGTTTTGCCATAACGCCGCGCACTCATTAGCGACACATTCCGGTCGTTATTCAGGGCTGAAGTGATTTTTTCAGTTTCGGTTTCCCTATCGCAAAAATAATCGGGACTGTAATAACCCGCAATTAAAAATGGATTGTACGGTTTTAATGTCTTCATCTGTTTATACTACTTTTAAGCATCGATCCAAAATTACATAAAATATCGCAATGTGCGATACGCAAAGTGCGATATTGTGATTTTGTCTTGTTTTCTACCGTTTGAGGCTCTGTGTAATCCGTATTTAAACAGTGTCCATAAAACTCCTCTGCACCTTATTAAATACCACGATACCCACAGCGAGGAGTACTACCATAAAGCCAAAGCTATAGGCCAGCATGCCCCAGTCGAAGGTTCCTACGCCGAGTGCGCCGTATTTAAAGGCTTCCATAATGCCTGTCACAGGGTTAAGCGCCATGATCCACTGTCGCTTTTCAGACATGGTGCTGAGAGGATAAATCACCGGAGTGGCATACATCCATAGCGAGACAAAGAAAGTAAACAGAATGGTGAGGTCGCGGTACTTGGTGGTCAGCGACGACACGATAATTCCAAAACCGAGTGCCAGTCCGGCCAGCATAAGAATAAGCAGTGGCAACAACAGAATATAGATATTCGGCGCTACTCCTACCCCGATAATCAGATAATAAATATACACCGCTATAAACAGCAGGAACTGAATGCCCATGCGCACCAGATTGGAGGTGACAGTGGCCAGAGGCACAATCATACGGGGGAAATACACTTTTCCAAAAATATCCTGATTGGTGGTAAAGGTAGAGGAAGTCTTGTTTAGACAGTCGGAAAAGTACTGCCAGAACACGATACCCGCAAGGTAAAAAAGTGGCTGTGGTAGCCCGTCGGTACTGATACCCGCAATACCGCCAAAAACCACCATATACATTACTGTTGTAAGGGCAGGCTGAA
>JBLIZK010000287.1:0-5089 GCA_048859825.1 Paludibacter sp. | reverse complement strand
CACGCATAAAATGGATGGCATCCTCGGTCATTTCGCGTTTAGATTGACGTTCCGTAAGACTACTTCGGAAGGTATTCATGTATTTTAGTGAGCCCAAAAAATGATACAAGAGTATTATACTGAATTCAAGATTATTTATACTATATCCGTTTTGCAGGGTATAATAGATTTCTTCAAACAGTTTTAAGCGGTCTTCTATGCGTGAGTCTTTTTCAGGAGAAACAAGTAGAGGTTTTTGCAAACCATCTGAAAAAAATGCTGCTTTTTCACCATCAAAATGTATCCAATAGATAGTCCATGGATTCTTCTTTAAGCTACCATAACTATGCGCTTTTGATTTTGGTAAGACAAAGACATGATTTTCAGATACTTTTTGAATCTGATTGTCAATTTCATACCATCCTTCACCTTCAACACAATACATTAATATATGTTGTATCGCTTCTTCTTTGGTCCTTTTTCTAAAATGAAAATGAGCTTTAGGGTAAAAGCCTATGTCAGTGATATATAGTGTTGACCCTAATTCGGATTGCTTGAATTCTTCAATGATTGGTGATGGGAGGATAATTGCTCGTTCTCCCATAAATCCACTTTTTATTTTGGCCATACTAGTATTAAAATAATTTACGGAACAAAATAAATGAAAATAATAGTATAGTCCATATTATTCGTAACATATTCTATTATTTGTTTTCAATAAATATCTTTTCTTTGCATCTAAAATAATTAAATCTATGTCGATGAAGAAATTCAACAACTCTTATCTGCTGGCTATTTCCATGGTTTCGGCCATGGGCGGGCTGCTTTTTGGTTACGATTGGGTAGTAATTGGTGGTGCAAAGCCATTTTACGAGCGTTTTTTTGGAGTTGCTAATATTCCAGACATGCAAGCCTGGGCTATGAGTTCAGCTCTTATTGGATGTATAGTAGGTGCAGTGGGCTCCGGATATATCAGCGACAAATTTGGCCGAAAATGGCCATTGCTCATTTCTGCCTTTCTGTTTGCTTTAGCATCGTTCGGAACAGGTATATCGCAAAATTTCGATAGTTTTATTTGGTTTCGAATAATTGGTGGTGTTGGGATAGGTTTAGCATCAGCGCTTTCGCCTATGTATATTGCCGAGGTAGCCCCATCTCATGTGCGTGGAAAATTCGTATCACTTAATCAGTTTCCAATTGTGATAGGTATTTTAGGAGCGCAGCTGGTAAATCTTCTAATAGCCGAAGCCGTGCCTGAAGGTGCTACCGATGAATTTATTCGTGCTTCGTGGAACGGACAAACCGGATGGCGTTGGATGTTCTATGCTTGTGGCGTTCCGGCAATTGCATTTTTTATACTTACAATTTTATTACCCGAGAGTCCGCGCTGGTTAATTAAAGCCGGAAAAGCCGATAAAGCATTGCCTACATTAATAAAAATTGGTGGCGAAGAATATGCTCGCGACGAAATGGCGGCTATAAAGGCAACACTTAATGACACTTCAGAAAAAGTTGACTTTAAACAATTGTTTAAACCAAAATTCAGAACCGTGTTAGCAATAGGACTCGTTTTGGCCGTATTTCAGCAGTGGTGTGGTATAAATACCGTGTTTAATTATGCCGAAGAAATTTTCACTGCTGCCGGATATGGTGTAAGCGATACTTTATTCAATATTGTAATTACCGGAAGTGTAAACCTTATTTTTACATTAGTTGCCATGTTTACTGTGGATAAATGGGGCCGCAAAAAACTTATGGTGCTGGGTTCGATAGGACTTGCAGTAACATATATATTATTAGGAAGCGCATTTTATTTTGAACTAAAAGGAATTGCCGTATTGAGTTTGGTAATTATTGCAATTGCTATTTATGCCATGTCGCTGGCTCCTATTGTATGGGTTATACTTTCCGAGATTTTTCCAAATCAGATTCGTGGAGCTGCTATGGCATTGGCTACATTTGCTTTATGGGTAGCATGTTTCGTACTTACTTACACATTCCCATTGCTGAATGCGTCGCTGGGAGCGGCAGGAACATTCTGGGTGTACGCTGCAATTTGTTTGGGTGGATTTGTATTTATTGCACTGAAACTACCTGAGACAAAGGGGAAATCGTTGGAAGAAATTGAAAAAGAATTAGTTACCCCTAACCCCTAAAGTGGAACAAGAAGTATTACAACTGATTATTATAAAAAAATTATATGAGCTTTGAAATAAAAAAACAAAACGAGACTAACTCAGTTCCCCTTCAGGGGTTAGGGGTTGTTTGTTGGCATGAGGATGTTATTATCCCTACCTACGAAATTGGTCAGCCCGAAAAGAACCCGATATTCCTTGAAAAACGGGTTTATCAGGGTAGTAGCGGCGTGGTTTATCCATATCCCGTTATTGAGAAAATTGCCGACGAAAAGCACGACAAAACATATAAAGCCGTATTTTTAGAAAACGAGTACATAAAAATAATGGTATTACCCGAATTAGGCGGGCGGGTTCAAATGGCTTACGATAAAATTAAACAACGCCATTTTATCTATTACAATCAGGTGATTAAACCAGCTTTGGTCGGGCTCACAGGTCCGTGGATTTCGGGTGGAATAGAATTTAACTGGCCTCAGCATCATCGTCCCAGCACATTTTTGCCGGTCGACCACACTATTGAGCATAATGCCGATGGTAGCGTGACTGTTTGGGTGAGCGAAAACGAAAAAATGTTCCACCAAAAAGGAATGGCCGGATTTACCTTGCACCCGGGCAAAGCTTATCTGGAAATTAAAGGTAAACTCTACAATCCAACGCCTGTTCCGCAAACTTTCCTTTGGTGGGCCAATCCTGCTGTAGCCGTTAATGAGTATTATCAGTCTGTTTTTCCGCCTGATGTTCATGCCGTTTTTGACCATGGCAAACGGGACGTTTCCACTTTTCCCATTGCCACTGGAACGTATTATAAAATAGATTATTCGGCAGGTGTAGACATTTCGAACTACAAGAACATTCCTGTACCAACTTCGTATATGGCAATCAATTCTGAGTTTAACTTCGTGGGTGGTTACGAAAACGATACACAGGCAGGTGTGCTCCACGTAGCAAATCACCATATCTCGCCCGGTAAAAAGCAATGGACGTGGGGAAATGGCGATTTCGGTAAAGCATGGGACCGCAATCTTACCGACGAAGACGGACCGTATATTGAATTGATGGCTGGTGTTTTCACCGACAATCAACCCGATTTTACATGGTTAAATCCGTACGAGGAAAAAACATTTACACAATACTTTTTACCATACCGTGAACTTGGCGTGGTGAAAAATGCTTCGCAGGATGTGTTGATGAATCTGGAAAAAGTGGGTGATAAGGCGATTGTGAAAGTGTTTGCTACATCGTTGTTGAATAACGTGAGAATTGAACTTACAACTTCACAACCTCACCCCCTACCCCCTCTCCTTGAGGAGAGGGGAAATGCATCTCATTGCGAAGCTCAGCATATAACTCTGTCCAACCATATACTTGAAGATAAAGCAGAAGAATGGGAACCAGGAACTACACATGCAAATATCACAACTGACTCATTTTCATGGGGTTTGTTGATTAAAAAGGCTAAAGAAATGCGGCATGTTCCCACTAAAGCAGAAGAAGCATTGTGGGATAGACTTCGGAATAGAAAAATTGAGTATAAGATTCGTAGACAACATATTATCCATGGCTTTATAGCTGATTTTTTCTGTGTAGAAAAAAATGTGGTGATAGAAGTGGATGGTGGAATACATATGACTACTGAGCAAAAGGAGCATGATCAATTCAGAACTGAAGTCCTAAATGCACATGGGTATAGTGTAATCAGATATACAAACGAAGAGGTTTTATCCGACCCTTTTAAGATAGCAAAAAGTATAAAAGAACAACTGGACAAACTACCATCACGTCAAAAAACAAATTCACCCTACTTCGCTCTTTCTCCCCTCTCCTCAAGGAGAGGGGTCGGGGGTGAGGTATTAGAAGTGAGAACAAGTGCAGGTGAGAATGAAAAAACGGAGATGAGCATATTTACAGAAACCACCAATCTTACGCCCGAACAGGTTTATGTTCGTGAAGTTTTTGTTGGTAATACTTCTCTCGACGATTTATGCCTGACAGTTTATTCCTCCAACGGTCGCGAATTGCTGGCTATCAGAAGTGAAGAAGCAGAACGCCCTGCCGCCGAAGCCGCCAAAGCAGCTTTGTCGCCCGAAGAAACTCCGACATGCGAGCAACTCTACCTCACCGGTTTGCATTTGGAACAGTATCGTCATGCAACCTACAATGCTACTGATTATTACCTTGAGGCATTGCGCCGCGACCCAAGCGATGTGCGTAACAATAATGCCATGGGGCTTTGGCTGCTTCGTCGCGGAAAGTTATCGGAGTCGGAAAACTATTTCCGTAAAGCCATAGAAACACAGCTACAACGTAATCCAAACCCATATGACGGAGAGCCTCGTTATAATTTAGGTTTAGCGCTACAGTATCAGGGAAAAAACAAAGAGGCTTACGATGCTTTTTATAAAGCTTGCTGGAATGCAGCCATGCAGGATGCAGGATTTTTTGGATGTGCACAAATTTCATGCATCAACAACAAACTGAATGATGCGCTTTACGAAGTAGATAAATCGCTTATTCGCAACTGGCACAACCATAAAGCACGCACATTGAAAGCAGCTATACTCCGAAAACTTGACAGGAAACAGGAAGCCCTGAACTGGATAGAAGATTCGCTGAAAATAGATTTGTTCAATTTTGGTAGTCGTTTCGAAAAATATCTGCTAACGGATGAAAACCATGATTTGGTAGAAATGCACAAACATATGCGTGGCGAAATACATAATTATGAAATTGTAGCACTCGATTATATTGCTGCTGGCATGTATCACGAAGCTGTACAGATTTTGGAAGAAGGTATTAAATATTGCACTTTCCCCCTCTCCTCAAACTCCCCTCTCCTCCAGGAGAGGGGGCAGGGGGTGAGGTCAGAAGGGGTTGGGGGTAAGGTCTCACCAATGACTTATTATTATGCCGGTTGGGCTTTGTCGTTAGCAGGTAAGGATGCAACAGCAATGTTTGATAAAGCAGCTTCACAC
>JBLIZK010000286.1:0-2268 GCA_048859825.1 Paludibacter sp. | reverse complement strand
GCCCTGGAGATGTTTGGCCCGGATTACAAATTCGAAACGAGACTCGAAGTAGATGGTGAAATTACCAAAGACAGTACTTTAAACGGCAATCTGTATATTCATGGGGGCGGCGACCCAACATTGGGCTCTGATAAAATGGGTGATAAAGATTTTCTTGCAAAATGGGTGGTTGCAACCCGAAAAGCAGGTATCAAAAACATTAAAGGACGAATAATTGCCGATGCCGGTTTTTTTGAAAAGCAGGTTATTAACCCTAAATGGACATGGGAAGATATGGGAAACTATTATGCCCCTGGCATTCATGGCATTTCGTATCTCGACAATACGTACAAGCTGATTTTTCGTTCGGGAAGCGTTGGCAGCAAACCGGAAATTTTGCGTACAAGCCCTGAAATTCCCGGCCTTACAATTGACAATTATGTGACTGTTACAACAACAAAATCGGATAATGCCTATTTTTACGGAGCGCCATATTCCAACTATCGTTTCATTACAGGCGAAATACCAGCAAACAAAGCCGAATTTTCCGTAAAAGGCGACATCCCCAATCCGGCATTATTACTGGCACAACATTTTCATTCAAAACTCGCAGAATCGGGCTTCTCAATATCTGAATCACCAATTGTGCTTGAAGGAGAAAATTGTAAAAAATTCGTCATTTACAAACACCTTTCACCTCCACTGAGTGATATAATTACCGAAACTAATGTAAAAAGCAATAATCATTATGCTGAATATCTGTTTAAACTAATAGGTACTAAAAATGCCGCTACAGGAACAACCGACAGAGCTATTGACAACATAAAAAATTATTGGAAATCAAAAGGATTATCAGTAGATCAGCTTTTTCAATGCGATGGTTCAGGTCTTTCGCCAGCCAACGGAGTCTCGGCCAATTTCTTTGTTGAATTGCTTACATACATGAAAAATAAAAGTCAGTATGCTGATGTTTTTTACAAAAGCCTACCTGTTTCGGGCGAAAGTGGGACGCTAAAATCGTTACTTGCCAAAACTGCGCTTCAGGGTAAAGTGCATGCCAAAAGCGGCACTATTGAACGTGTAAAAAGCTATACGGGCTACATCGAAACGAAAGACAGAACACTGGTTTTTGCCATTATTGTGAATAATGCCTACGGTAGTTCGAGCGCCGTAACGAACAAAATGGAAGAATTTATGCTTGAGGTGGCGAAATGAGTTTGAAGAGTTTATCAAGTTTGCAAAGTGAAAAGTTTATAAATAGAAGCTTAGTACATGACAAAAAAATGATTATCCAGTATTAAGAGCCTGAAAGGCTGTATTTTCATAACCGAATGCAAGTGTAACGCAGCTTTCGGATTGAAGTAGAATGAGATTAATTTGCCTGTAAGGCAAGATTTCATATTTTTGTCTTACCTTACAGGTAATTTCTCTACTTGCTTGTTCCATAGGTCGATGACCTATGGTTACGAAAATAAGGCTTTTCAAGCCATTTGTTAGAAAATTTTTAATAAAACAAACACAATATATTGATGTTGAGCTGTCTATAACATTTGTTTTTTAATACGCTAAAAAAGAGAACATATTTTGTTAAGTAACTATCTGATGAAAAAAACAGCATTTATAAAAGAAACGAATTCTACTAATAATCTTTTGCGGGAAATAATGCGGGAGCAAAGCCTTCCTGAACTATTTGTTATACGCACCGATTTTCAGACAGCCGGCAAAGGGCAGACTGGCAACACATGGGAGTCGGAGAAAGGTAAAAATCTGCTTTTTAGCACGGTGCTTTACCCTTCACAAATTGCTATTGAGCAGCAGTTTATCGTTTCACAATTAGTAAGTGTGGCCATTAAACAAACGCTGGATAAGTATGCCGATGGTTTTAGCATTAAATGGCCGAACGATATTTATTGGAACGATAAAAAAATTGCCGGAATTCTGATCGAAAACTCTTTACAGGCCGGAAAAATAAAATGGATGATTATTGGTGTGGGATTGAACGTAAATCAGGAAGCTTTTGTGAGTAATGCACCTAATCCGGTTTCGCTGAAGCAAATCACCGGTAAGCGACAAGCCCGAAAGGCAATTCTGAATGAAATTTGTAAAAAAATTGAGCTTTTATACACTAAATTGGATTATTCAGCCATTAGAACCGTTTATACTGAATCTTTATACCGAAAAAATGGTTTTTATCCTTTCCGTGCCGATGGCGAAACTTTTGAAGCCCGTATCAGTCAAATTCATCCTGATGGACAAATGGAACTCGAAACCCAATCGGGCGAAATACGT
>JBLIZK010000285.1:0-2019 GCA_048859825.1 Paludibacter sp. | reverse complement strand
AATAAGTTGTAATTCCATTGTTTATAGCTGATTTGATTTTTCTTGTTTTAGTGACGCGTCTTACACATCGGTTTTATAATACTTACCATCTGCAGATTGTATTTTCAATTGTCCGGTTTTATCGGACAGTTTGTTTTTTTAGTCTTTAGTGAGAGCTTCACTTAGAGTGAAACCCTCACTACCAGCTACTACCCCTTATTTCAGCTCCAGTTTTCCACTTATCAACAGTGGCAACAAACGGTCACGAATTTGACGAAGCTGGGTGTTTTGCTCATCAAGATTACTAACCATTTCAAAAATCGGTTTTATTATTTTATCGAACTCGTTAATTACAGATTTATCTGGAATTAAAATAAAAAGCGAATATGCTTGATTTCTACTTAATCCAGGTACAGCTGCATCAGCTTCAATAAAATGTTGTTGTTGCAAATTGAAATATGTAACTGTCTTTATATGATTATAATATCTTTCCAATTAGCCAGATAGCAGAGTTGAGCTTATCTTTATCAGACAGTTCATCCTCCTCTTTCAATGGCTTTTTTTATTTCCCTGTCGAAATCGCTTTCGTAGGTTTTATCCTGAAGAACCCTGAATTTATCATATTCTTCTTCGGCTTTAAGTTTTGCTTCCAACATACTAACCCTACCTTTATCTTTGAGAATCGGGTAATTGGAAAGTTCCAGAAATCCATCGATAAATTTTACCCATTGCTGCATGTTAAAGGCTATGCCGCGTTGAGCGTTGTTTTCTGCCAAATCCAGATAAGCAGAAACAATACGGTTTAGCTCTGTAACATGCTGGTGCGATAAATAATTTGTAGCCACAGCCACATCGGTTTTCAGAATTTTCCCATCAGGTGCTGCTTTCCAGGTTTTTAATCCCATATACAATTTAGTGGCATCGGCCTCCGTATAGATTATTTCAGCGGCAGTTTGTCCGGTTATTGCCCAATGCAATTTGTTCTGAACGGCAGCAAAAAAATCCTTTGTTTGCGGGCTGTTTTTATCATAATCGGTACTGAGCGCATATATATCGGTTATTTTCTGATAAAAACGTCGTTCGCTCGAGCGGATTTCGCGAATTCGTTCCAGTAATTCGTCAAAATAATCCTGTCCAAAACTTTTACCCTGCTTCAATCGTTCATCGTCCATCACAAAACCTTTGATAATAAATTCGTTCAGTGTTTGAGTGGCCCATTTCCTGAAATCGGTTGCCTGAGCCGAATTTACACGATAACCAACTGCCAGAATGGCTTCAAGTCGGTAAAAAGTAGTTTCGTAATTTTTGCCATCCGAAGCAGTTGTTTCCATTTTGGAAACAACTGAAATAGCTTCGAGCTCTCCCGTTTCAAAAATATTCTTCAAATGCTTACTTATCGCAGGTACATTTACACCAAACAATTCAGCCATGGCCTTTTGGGTAAGCCAAAAAGTACCATCCTGAAAAAAAACACTTACTTTGGCTTTTTTATCAGTGGTACTGAACAACAATATATTTTTTGTTTGCATATCTTCTCAGTTTTCCAATTATACAATCGAATTCGTCTTTACTTTTTTGGGGACACAATCCCGTTCCGCAAAATCTTGCTTTATCCTTACTCTTTTCTCATAACCGCCTTATTATAAAGCATTATCCCTCCTATTCAAACGCTATCTTCGGCTCACTCAAAACACTTAAGTAATAGGATAAATATAATGTCGTATTTTGAACGCTAAGTCGCTAAGACACAAAGCCACAAAGTTTAAATATTCATTGTGACTTTGTGCCTTTGTGCCTTTGCGTTCAAAATTATTAGTCAATTAGAATTATGCGACATATAATTATTCCAACTACTTACATCTACTTTTGTGTCGTAGAATATGGATTCATATTTTTCCATCCAGCTTTTAATATCATTATTTCAATTGAATACTCATCCTTTCTGCAAATACGGTTCAGTAAATATTTTGATTTATTGCAGGAGATTTTGATTAATACGGGTACATTCTGCAATTTTTTACCCACATTTTAAATATCATG
>JBLIZK010000284.1:0-2158 GCA_048859825.1 Paludibacter sp. | reverse complement strand
TCGGAGTTTTTTATAGCCCAAAGCTGTGCTTATGCTGATGGTTTTGGTAGTGCCATTTGCAGGCAGTGCGCTGATAGCCTCAATGGTAGTCCATGCAGAGCCATCGGTTGAGCCTTCTACTTTAAGTGTTGAGCCCGAAGTACCATTGCCTTTGTACCAAAAGGATACGCTGGAAATAGCATCGGCAAAAGTTGGGCTTACCATGCTGGCATTGTTGGCATCCAGTTTTACCGAAGGCGACGATGCCCCATAATTTCCGCTTGAAGTGTATGTGCTGTTTGTGCTTATGGTCCAACTAGTCGGTTTTGTTGCTGGGTATCCATCGAAACCTGTCGATGCAGTTTGTGGGGCAGCCGTCGATGTTGTTTTAGTATACACATTCAGCAAATATTTTGTGGCGTTGGTGGCAGCAGTCCAGTTAGCCGTAAAACTGTTGCCGGTTACATTGGTGGCGTTCAATGCTTCAAAAGTGCCAAAAATCTGTTCGCCTCCCATAAACTTAAAGCTGATAATGCCATTTGTTTCGGCAATGTCCGTAATGGGTTTACCGGTAGCCACACCCGACCAACTTTTTAGGCCGGGAGTAGTATTATCGGTGAGCGATGTTTTGTTGGCACTGCCCGGAAACGGGTCCCCTTTTAGAGAGTTGAGCCAATTGGTGTAGTTAAAGCCTGTATAAAATACTTCAGCAGCGTCAGCTTCCAGTATATCCACACAGTTGTGATCGGAGTATGCATTGAGGGTGTTTTGTACCCATCTGTCAGCATATGCACTTGTTTTATCGATATGATATACCAACATTCCATGCGTGTACAGATGTTCGTCCCATCCGGTGTGTTGGCGGTTTTCAATCAAGAAATAATCATTGTTTACAGTTGAATTTATACGGTAAAACTGGTTGGTGCCAATAGAATTTACAGTAATGTTTGCCGGGTTGCTTAATACTACCGGTGTTCCCCAGCCAAGCATTTCGCGTTCAAGGGCACAGTAATAAGGAGGAGTCATACCATCGTTGTTGTAACTTCCGCCAGCCATCAGACTCCAGGTGTCCACATCAAACGATTGGCCGTTCTCTTCGTAATCGGTATCGTATAAATCAAGTAAACCAATGGCATGCGAAAATTCATGGCAGGCAGTGCCAATGCCGTCAATTATCACGTCCGAAGTACCGCTTAATTCATTGGAGCACGAATAGGTGCCGATTAACTTACCATCGAGTTTGGTTGTGTTCGTTACCTCCCACTGATGTGGCCAAATGGTGTTTTCTGCAGCTCCTGAAGCTTCTCCGTAGCCTGCATAAATTACATATACATTATCAACCTCACCGTCGTTGTCCAAATCGTATACCGTAAAGTCAATCTGACTATCGAGTAACTGGCAGGCTTCGAAAACCATTTCATCCGGTTTCAAATCGTTGCCATCAGTGTCGTTGCCACCATAATAAGCCATATTGTTGCTTAACGTTACCGGGCCATAAACATCAAACTGAGGCGTAAATGCACCCATTGAATTATCAATAAAATATTTACGAACACTGCCTGTGGCACCATCGGTTGTGTAATTATCGGCATTAAACTGATTGCTGAAACGTGTGTTGGGCGTCGGTACACTGAAGGCATTATCCTTGAAATTCACCAACAGTACCAGATAACGCGGCGATGTTTCTGATTTAGAAAGTGCTTTAACCTTCTTCTGTAATCCCGTTGAATGAACGGCACGCATAGCACGTTTGCGGTTTGCATTCTGCCGGGTAACAGTTCCAAAGGCAAGTTGTGGTTGAATCGTTTGTAAGAAAGCTTTTTCGTCGGCAGTTCTGTCGGAAGGATTATGAGCCACCACCGCAGAAGGTATAAGTTCATTATTTAGCTGAACAGCATATACCATATAGCCATTTGAATCAGTCAGTAATGTATAATTGTCTATTGTGCGACGAAAATGGAAAAACTCATCGCCCATTAACTTACTTTGTAGTTCGTAACCGTTAGGTTGTTTAAAGGTAGTTGTCGAACGTCGCGCTTTCACAGCCGACAGTTGAAATGCAAAAAGTAATAAACAAATAGAAAAGAGTACGTTTTTTGTCATGAATAAATATTAAAAATTGCTTTAGTTGTGGTATACGGGTCATTGTTTACATCCCACTTTATAAAGTTCTGAAATT
>JBLIZK010000283.1:0-5252 GCA_048859825.1 Paludibacter sp. | reverse complement strand
CCGGTTTTAGTAAAAGTACCCGTTGCCAATGCATCACTACCACCGATATAGTTGTTAGATATAACGTTTGAATTACTATTTGTATCAGAAATATAAATTACCCTGTAAGTATAATTGCCTCCTGCAGCAAAAGCTGTGGTTTGATAAAAACTATTTCCCGAAATTGTGGTAGAGGTCGTATACTGCTGCATGTTAACTGCAACTGAAGAAGCCGACGTACTGAAAAAATCGTAAATATTATTGCTGACAATTTTATTCGAGGTGTTTGACAAACCAGATGTACCGGCCGAATATATCATATAAAGAGCCCTCTCTGTTGTCGACAATGAAGTAATGTTGTTATTATGAATTACATTGTTATTGTTACCGGCTCCGGTGGTTGAACTGCCCAAAATAATATTTCCGGTAGCTGTACCTGTTGCTCCACCTTTTATCACACAATAACGTATGGTATCGTTTTGTGCAGTATTGTAAAACCTGAAAACCGATGTACCTGTATTAGTTCCTGTATTGTTATTTGTAAATGTAAACTGATTGGCAGCTCCGGTTCCGTTTACACGTCCATCAAAAATCACATTATCAGCACCATTCAAATCAACCAAAGGCGCCGAAAGATTACCTGTTACAGTTACACCACTACGGGCCGGATATACAGTTATACGACTATAATCAGCAGCACCTGTACCACTGGCATTTAACACTGCTGATGCAGTTTCAGTGGTATTTCCAAAAAATTTAATCGTAATATCACCGGTGTATTGTCCGGCATTTATATCGTCGAAAGCAGCTTTCAGCGTTGTGTAACCCTCACGGAAAACACCCAATGTCCAGGTTTCAACAGGGTTTGCAAAATACTCCCATGCTCCCATTGTAGGTGTAACTCTTGTAACACTGTTAAAATCAGATGTAATACCATCAATACTTACACCCTGAAGCTGTACTGTTGTTTGATAATCAACTGGTAAAGTACCACCTAGATTAACCAGATTGGGGTTCACGTTTAAACTATTGTCATCGTATGTTGTACCCGAGAGCCAACTGGAAAAAGTATTATATGTAGTACCTCCGGCTATACCAAATTGCTGCGCATACTGATAATCATTGTAATCAATTGTAACATTAGTTGTACAGTTCAGATATATTGCATAATGCGAAATACTTCCCGAACTATTTGTACGTCCATCCCACAGGATGTTATTTCGCACATCTAATGACGACGGGCAATTCAGTGAACGAAAAGCGTATGAATTTGAAGAGCCCGATGTGGCTGTTCCGGTTAAATAAACTGTATTAAAATATAATTTAGCTGCATCGTTAGTATTTGTCCAGATACCCCAAATAGAACATCCTACAGTTATACCGTTACCATTGTACACTATATTGTTTGATGCTCTGTAACTTCCATCGTAAAGTGACAAACCATGTAGATAACTACCGGCTGAGCCACCCGATGGAATTATAAAAGTATGAATAAAGTTACGTGAAATATCAGCTGTAGTTGCATGCGGCCCATCATAATATATACCATAGATTTCCAGCTTACCTGTTGCCGCTGTTTCCAGATAATACACTGTGTTACCTGTAATTGATTGGGCATTACCTGCTGTTTTTGAAATTACTGAAATACCCACAATAGAGGTATTGGGGTAGTTAGCTCCATTAGATAAACCATTTGATTTCAGACTATAAACAGTATTATTTGCAATATTATTTGCTCCGGCATTGGAAAAAATCCCTCTGATTCGGGAACCCAATGTAGTCTCTGTTGTACTGTTAATTACATTTGCTACTGTATTACCGGTTATGTTAATTGTACCTGTTCCTAAATTATATATAGCATATACCAACTGCGAATTGGAAGTAGCAGCCGAACTGGCATTAATGCTACCGGAAGTAACAGTACTTCCCAATACATTATCCAGAATATTAACTATACCGGCAGTGGCAGATTTATATATCCCATAAAAATGGGTTGCATTTGTTGAAGCAGATGCAGCAGTGGTAATTGAACCTATTTTATTATTGGATACAGTAACTGTAGATGTTGAACTAACATTAATGCCGTAGAATACTGCTCCTGTAGCACCTGCAGTAAATATAACAGAGCCGGTTCCGCTTTCACTCCCTACCACATTACCTGTGCTGGTACCCACATTTACTTCACCAGACGCTATCTCTATACCCGTCCAACCGGCAGCTCCGGAATTGGTATAATTAAAACCCTTAATGGCGTTATTCTGTACACTATTTCCGGAACTTCCGACATTCATGTATATAGCTTTAAATTCATTATCAGAGCCTGTTTTGGTCCAAGTTCCACTTGCACCCGCAGCACTACCACCTATAGCATTCCCCGAAACGATGAAATCAGTTCCGGAAGTGTTATCGATACGAATAACGGCATGTTCTACTGACGAGGCAGGCGAAAAAGCAGATGACTGATAAAAATTGTTATCAGTAATACTATATCCCGACGAATAAGATGAAACACATATTCCGTTGGAGGCTATGGAGCCATTCAGAAAATTATCAAAATTATTATTCCTGATAAAGTTTTGATCGTTTACATAACCGGATGCACCCAATGAATAAATCAGGTTAACGGGACGATTACTTATTGAAACAGCGCTCAGGTTATTGTACTGAATGTAATTACCATCGTTACCGTTGCCTGCAGTTGATGTTCCAAAATAAATTGTTCCATCAGTAGCAGAAGTTCCGCTACCTTTCAGATTACAATATTGTAAATAATTGGTTTCTGCCGAATTTAAAAATTCTATTGTACGTGCTCCGGCTGCTGTTGATGTGTTTGAAATTGTCAAACTTGCACTTCCTGACAGGTTTACACGACCGTCAATTGTTACGTTATCGGCACCATTTAACTGAATTAAAGAAGTTGATAGCGAACCGCTAATGCTAAGTCCGGTTACAGTAGGGTAAAGTTGAACTGAGGAATAACTGGCACTTCCAACACCTGATGCGTTAAGCGATGATGTGGCCGATTCGTACGCATTACCATTTAGTTTTACAGTAATTGCAGATGTATGTGTACCTGCATTTATCGCATCAAAGGCACTTTTCAATGTTGTATATAAAGCAGAAGATGTACCACCCGTAGCATTTACCTCCACAATATTCGGAGAATACTCAATCCAGGTATTATTGGTACCGCTTAACACTTCCTGCCATTTATGAAAATAACCCGCTGTCCCACTGTGAATTCCCATATCAACTGCTGATTTTGTAATATTGTCATCCTTCAGTTTTAATACAATTTTACCACTGGTTTCATAAAAACTTACTTGTACATCTGCATACCTTGCATCATCATAATCTACTTCCAGATTATTATACTCAATAGTAAATATTCTATTCGGAGAAGTCCCTGTGGTTAAATATCTTACCCAACCACCACCATCGCCTACTTTAGCATCGTATACTGCCAATGCTATAATTTGTCCTAAGCCAGTGCCTCCACTTTCTAACAAATAGCTATTTGCTTCAGAATACGAAGTAGAAGCAGTTCCGTCTAAACGAATAAAACCATTTGTACACACACTCAATGTATTTGAGGTGCTGTATTGAGAATCGTAAAATCGGAAATTAAAAGGCCAGTTGATTGTTGCCTGTGCATCGTCGCCCGAAGTAACGCTTGTACCCGATGTACAATCAATCCAACTGTAAGTAGTACCAAGCGAACCGGTAGTCGTTAAATAATTGTAAGACTGGGCCTGAGAATATAAAAAAACAAACATTAACAATGATGTTGCTATGAGTCGTTTGACAGTAACATTTTTGTTCAGAAATCCGATGATAAAATCTATTGACTTCATATTATCTTTTTTAAATATTGTCATTTAATATATTGATTTACAAAGATAAGTAGTTTTCCATAAAAATATACTTTTTACTACATCGTAATAAATTATACTTCATAGTATTTGAAAAATACATAACTTCTTTCTTTATTTATACAAAGCTTATACCATAGACACAACACACTCATCAATAATCTTTTAAACACAACAACAATCAGAATACTTTGTTCGATTCCAAATAATATATTCGATATCGAATAACAAAATCTAAACTTCAATGAAAGATATTAAAATAAAACAAATATAAAATGTAATAATTTAACTTACATAAAAAAGGCAACAGGTTAAATTTTAACCTGTTGCCTTCATAGATAAAAAAAGAAATTGATTTTTAATCCAACAATTCGTCAATACCCTGATCTTTGCGGGTAAGAAATATATTATTATGATAATGTTCGAGTTTACGTAACATATAAGCTAAAGTTGATTTTTCGGTATCATTTAAGTTTCCCGAGACAATTTGAGATACTTTTTGCATGTTAGGCAAGATTTTCAACAGTTCCATTCGTCCGGAATGTGCAATTTTGACACGAATGCTTCGCTTGTCTTCACTGTCGTGCCATTGTTCAATTAAACCCTGCTTAAGTAATCGATTAATCACTTCAGTACCCGATGTTTTTTCCATAACCTGTTTTTGGATTAATTCGGTTTTACTAAAACTATCATTTGTCATCAGTGTAATCAGGAAAGAAAACTCATCGGCCGTATTAATCTGGCTATCTCGTAAAGCTTTTTTAATGTATCCCTTTGCATATCTGAATAACAATACAATCAGGATAGATATATCAGTATCCGAACCGTTTCTTTCAGGTAAATCATTTCCCTTATAATCGGATCGCAGACTATCAACCTTAACATTTCTGGGGGCATGTTTACTATTTAAAAAGCCTAAAAAGTCGGTCATATTAAGCTCAGAACCAAGCCGATGGCATTCAAGCTCATACACACTCAGATGCTCAATTAGTTCAATGAGTATATTTTTGGTTTTCATATAGAAGAGCGCATCTTAAATAAATTATTGTAAACTACAATGATTTATTTAATCGAATTGTTCAAAAAATAAATACATTTATACCGCTACTTCTCCTTTAATATGAGGGTAAGGCTCATAATTCTGCAATTCAAAATCTTCGATTTTAAAATCGAAAATACTTTTTACATCGGGATTTATTTTCATTACAGGTAGCTTACGTGGCTCACGACTTAATTGTAGCTTTACCTGCTCAAAATGGTTCGAATAAATGTGTGCATCGCCCAGTGTATGCACAAAGTCACCAGCCTGAAGCCCGGTAACCTGCGCCATCATTTGCAATAATAGTGCATAGGAAGCAATATTAAACGGAACACCAAGAAAAATAGATCGGAAGAGCGTCG
>JBLIZK010000282.1:0-6139 GCA_048859825.1 Paludibacter sp. | reverse complement strand
TGTGAGCAATACCAATGTTGCCACTTATATCTTTTTGAGCGGCAAAATGTACCAAATCGGCTACTTTGCCCTTTGCTTTGTAAACATTCAGATTTCCATTGTGTATCAACGCAATTCCAGCACTATCGTAACCACGATACTCAAGGCGTTGAAGTCCTTTAATCAGAATAGGATAAGCATCTTGCTTTCCAATATATCCTACAATTCCACACATACTTGTTTGTTCTGTTTTTATTAAAAAAGTCAGTTAGTATAACTGATATCAAAAGAATAAGTTCACTTATAATTTTTTTCGTATCCGTTCCATGGCTTGCTCGGTACCTTCCCGGCTACTAAAACCGGTAAAACGCATAAATCCCTCGCCCAATGAACCAAATACTACACCTGGTGTACCTACAATCTGAAAATCATAAAGCAATTGCTGAAAGAATTTCCACGAAGCTTGTCCATCGGGGGTTTTAAACCATATATATGGAGAATTAACACCTCCATAAACTTCTAATCCACAACCCAGCAGCTCTTTCCGAATAATTGCTGCATTTGTCATATAGTAATTTACCAGATCGGCAACTTCCTGTTTTCCTTTTTTGGAATAGGTAGCTTCAGCTCCACGCTGCACAACATACGATACACCATTAGTATAATTGGCTTTACGACGATTCCAGAGTTTATTCAATGATACCTTTTCACCCATTTTGGTGTGTACATTAAGCTCCGGAGGAATTATCGTATATCCACAACGTAAACCGGTAAAACCAGCCGATTTAGAATAACTGCGTATTTCAATAGCCACTTTTTTGGCTCCCTTTATTTCGTAAATACTATGCGGCACATCCTCATCGGTTATAAACGACTGATATGCACCATCATAAACAATAATACTTTCGTGTTCCAAAGCATAATCCACCCATTTTTTCAGTTCAGTTTTATTCAGAACTGTGCCGGTTGGATTATTGGGATTACACAAATAAATAATATCCACCTTTTCCTCCGGAAGTTCAGGGACAAATGCAGTCTGGCTTGAACAACGCAAATACACAATATTACTCCACTTCTGGTCATCGAACATATACCCTGCCCTGCCACTCATAATTGTCGCATTTTCGTATACAGGGTATACCGGATCGGCAATTGCAATTATATTATCGCGCCCCAATACATGCCCTACGTTACCAATATCCGACTTTGCACCTTCACTTATAAAAACACTTTCCTTTGAAAGTGAAATACCGTTTGCCCGGTACTCTTTCAATATCTTTTCGATTAGAAAGTCATAACCCTGTGGAGGAGAATATCCTCTGAACGATTCGGGCATGGACATTTCATCCACTGCAGAATGCATTGCCTTTACCACTTCCGATGGTAAAGGACGCGTAACATCGCCCACACCCAACCTAATTATTCTGGCATTAGGATGTAAAACCTTGTATGCATTGATCCGTTTCTCAACTTCGTCAAAGCAGTAGATTTCAGGTGTTTTTAAGTAATTCTCGTTTGCTAACGCCATCTGCTACGATGTAGTGGGTATTTTAGTTTTTGTGTTTCTTATTGTATTGCAAAAATGCAATTTTTTTTCGAGAAATGAAAATAAAATCCCAAATATGGGTATAAATCAAGCGTGTTTAACAATAGTTCGTCCTTTCAGTTCACCCTTTAAAATTCGGGCTATGGCATTATTCAAATCCTCCAGTTCAATTTCGGTGTAAATATCCAGTAAATGATCCGGTTTCCACTCGGCAGCCAACTTATTCCAAAGTGGCGCACGCATTGCCGAAGGGTAGTTTTGAGCGGTAATCCCGATTAGTGTTACACCTCTGAGTATAAACGGAAAAACCGATACATTCAACTGAGTACCCGACACACTTCCACAGGTGGTAACAGCACCATGCAACTGCAACTGTTTTAAAATATTTTCGAGAGCCACACCTCCAACCGTATCTATTGCACCGGCATACGCACCTGACAACATAGGACGCTTATCAACCTGCTGAAAATCGGCACGTAAAATAACCTCTGATGCTCCCAGTTTTTTCAGATAATCAATTTCTGATTCTTTACCGGAAACAGCTACCGCATGATATCCAGCTTTTGCTAATAACGACAAAGCCACAGAACCCACACCGCCTGTAGCACCGGTAACCAACACTTTTCCATCAGCAGGCTTCACCAATTCGGACAAGCGCAAAAGCGACATGGCAGCAGTAAATCCTGCTGTACCAATAATCATAGCCTCTTTCATCGTTAATCCAACGGGAAGTTTTACAACCCACTCGGATGGTACCCGAATGTATTCACCATAACCACCGGGCGTGTTCATTCCCAAATCATAGCCTATCACTATCACCTCATCGCCGGGCTTAAAAGTATCGGAAGCCGATTCGACCACTACACCAGCCGAGTCAATTCCGGGAGTGTGTGGATACGTTTTTGTAACTCCTTTATTACCCGATGCCGACAAAGCATCTTTGTAATTTAACGATGAATATTTTACATTAACCAACACATCGCCTGCCGGCAGATTTTGTGTATCCATTTCTTTTATCGATGAAACAAATGCACCTTCAACTTCTTCTGTAACAAAAGCCCTGTAAATCATATCAATATATTTTATTTGGCATGAATAAAAAAACGTCGAAGTTTACTGCTTCAACGTTTTTTTCATGTATCTAATTTAACTCACAATTTTAATCCACATTTACTTTCACCACATCCCGCATTGAGCAACTTCCGTTGAATACGGCATTGGGTTCGACCACCAAAATCTTTGTTTTCACATCGCCTTTTATCTGAGCTGTACTACGCAATGTCAGGGTATCAGTTACTGAGATATTTCCATCAACCGTACCCACAATTTCAGCATTAACACAATTAATTGTACCTCTAAGTACACCGTTTTGACCGATAATCAGCTTCCCATTACACGAAATATCGCCTTCCACTTCACCATCGATTCTGAAATCGCTATCGGCGAATATTTTACCTACAATTTTACTGCCATTGGTGAGCGCATTGTACATTACGCCACTATTATAAGATGTTTCTTTAGCCATGTGTATGATTTTCGAAAATGAGTTTCAAAATTACTACTTTCTTTCGGAAAATGAAAACTTTAAGCTTATAAAAACAAGCATTTCGTTAAAATTTTTCACTACGAAATCAACCAAATTATTTGAGTGATTTATTAATTTCGTTGATGTAGTTTAAAATTTCGTCGCGTCCGGTACGTTTTTCCGACGAGGTTGCAAAAACTGGCGGTAACTGCTCCCATGTTTCGTGCAATTTAGCTGTATAGGCATTATAGTTCTCTTTGAATTTTGCATTCGATAATTTATCCAGTTTTGTAAACACAATTACGAACGGAACACCATTTTCGCCAAGCCAATTCATAAAATCAATGTCGATTTTCTGTGGCTCAAGCCTGCAATCAATCAAAAGAAACACACAGGTAAGCTGCTCTCTGTTTAATATATACGATTCAATAATGTCTTTTAGTTTCTCACGTATTTGCTTTCCGGCTGTTGCATATCCGTAACCTGGCAAATCCACCAAATGCCAGTTATTGTTAATAAGGAAGTGATTTATCAACAGGGTTTTACCCGGTTTTGACGAAGTCATTGCCAAACCATTTCTGTTGCAAAGCATGTTAATAAGAGACGACTTACCCACATTTGAACGGCCAATAAACGCATATTCAGGCAATGAAGTCTGAGGACATTTTGTATAATCTGTATTGCTGATTACAAATTCAGCGGATTTAATTTCCATTTTATTTCGTTAAAATTATCTCTGAGCAAATTTCTGAGGGACACTCCCACTAAGCCAAAGGCCTGCAAAAGTAATGAAACCATTCAACATAAGCAATTCATAGCCAAATTTATACCCAAAATACAATTGAGTAATTTCACTTAATGCATAGCAAATCAATGGTGAAAGAATGGCTATATAAGGCGCTAACTTATCATTGACAGCCCTGTTTGTAAAAAGTCCAAACGCAAACATTCCCAAAAGCGGACCATAACTGTAGGAGGCAATGATATAAATAGCATCTATAACACTTTTATTGTTTACCCTGTTAAACAGCAGGATAACAGCTATAAAAAGTACAGAAATAGCCACATGTATCCATCTCCGGGTTTTCTCGGCGGATGCTCTGCTTTTATTTTCAACACCAAGTATATCCACCGAAAAAGAGGTTGTTAATGCAATGATAGCTGAATCGGCACTGTTAAACGCAGCAGAAAGCACACCCAAAAAGAAAAGAACCTGCACGGTAACTCCTAAATGTGAAGATACCAAAAAAGGCAATATCTGATCGGGGCCTGCAGGTAATGTAATACCCTTTTGCGAAGCAAACATAATAAGCATCAAACCCAAAAGCAGAAATAAAAAATTAATCGGAATAAATGCAAAGCCGTACCAATACATATTTTTCTGAGCATCCGATAAACTTTTGCAACTCAGGTTTTTTTGCATCATGTCCTGATCCAGTCCGGTCATAACAATTACGATAAAAATTCCACTAAAAAACTGTTTTACAAAATGTTGCTTCGAAAACCAATCGGAAAACTCGAACAGACGAAATGCCGGATGCTCAGTAAATGTTCCCAGAGTAAGTGAGCCACTTCCCCTCAAACGCGTATACAGCTCATAGGTAATAAGGCCAAGAGCGGCCATCATCACTAAAGCCTGTACGGTATCGGTCCAAACGATTGATTTCATGCCACTTCGGAATGTATATAACCAGATAAGCAATACAATTACAATAACTGTGAGCGGAAAAGGGATATGCCATTGGTTCAACACCAAAGTTTGTAACACCAACGCTACAACATATAAACGCGCTGAAGCCCCAATCAGCTTCGACAACAAAAAGAACGATGCTCCCGTTTTATACGACCGCACACCCAACCGCTGATTTAAATAGCTATAAATGGAGGTAATTTGTAATTTATAATACAGTGGTAATAGTAATTTTGCCACTACAATGTATCCAAAAAAGAAACCCACAACAGTTTGCATGTAGGTAAACCCGATACCTCCTACCATGCCCGGGACAGAGATAAAACTGACTCCTGAAATAGATGAGCCAACCATACCTATGGCAACCACCCACCAGGGCGACTGGCGATTGCCCAGAAAAAATGCTTCGTTACTGCGGGCTTTTCTTCCTGCAAGAGTAGTAACCAGCATAAGTATACCAAAATAAATGGCAAACAGCGTGAAAAGTAATGTAGCCGACATATTGTTTATTTACTACAAAGATACAAAAGCATTTTAGTATAGCAGAGGTCTGTATAATTCAAAAGTGTTGATTTTTTTACTAACTTTGCATATATAAGTATATTTAGAATAAAGATACGTGAATCAGACTTCTATATCTTCCACTTTGCTGGATAATGCTGTAAGCGAGTTCGCCAAACTTCCCGGCATCGGACGTAAAACAGCCTTACGTCTTGTGCTTCATTTACTCAAAAAAGAGCAAACCGAAGTGGAGCTATTTGGCAATTCTATAATCCACCTGCGTCGCGATATTCGATATTGCCGGATTTGCCATAACATTTCGGACACTGAAATTTGCGGCATTTGCAGCAATCAATCACGCGACACATCGGTAGTTTGCGTAGTGGAAAACATAAAAGATGTGATGAGTATCGAAAACACACAACAGTACAGAGGTTTATACCATGTACTTGGAGGCATTATATCGCCAATGGATGGTATAGGACCCGCCGATCTTGAAATTGAAAGTTTAATTACACGCGCATCCGAAGGACAGGTGAAAGAAGTAATTCTTGCACTGAGTGCCACTATGGAGGGCGATACTACAAACTTTTACATTTTCAGGAAATTAGCCACTCTGGATATTAAAATAACAACCATAGCACGTGGAGTGTCAGTAGGCACTGAACTGGAATATGCCGACGAAATTACGTTAGGGCGTTCCATTTTGAATCGTGTTGATTTCACAAATTCGTATAATAAGCAATGAAAAAAACTCTCCGACAATTAACAATGGTATATTACAGCGTGTATGCTGCTGCCATATTAGCCGCCACATCAGGCTATTACATTTTACAATCAGGCTTCAGAATTGACCCTTTAAGCGAAACAGGGACCATACTCAATACATTACTGATTA
>JBLIZK010000281.1:0-3191 GCA_048859825.1 Paludibacter sp. | reverse complement strand
ACAATTCGAACACGAAGAAAAAGTACTCATGACCTGGTTCGACCATGAGTTTTTAGACAAATGCTTGTTTAACCTGCTTTCGAATGCTTTTAAATTCACGCCCGAAAACGGGAAAATAACCGTTAAAGCCTTAAAAAGATTAAACGAAAATGGTACTGCTCAAATTTTAATTAGTGTTACCGACAATGGCAAAGGGATACCGGCCGATGAGTTGCCGTTAATATTCAACCAGTTTTATATTGGCAAAGAAACGAGCAAACTCCAACCCGGCTCCGGTATCGGCCTTCATCTTACTAAAAATCTGGTTGAACTCCATCATGGTAATATTTCGGTAAAAAGCACTGTGAATAAATTTACCACCTTTACCATTGAAATTCCGGCTGAGCAGTCGGCTTATGCTCTGACTGAATTTGCAAACGAAAATGCTACTAATCTGAAACAAATACAGGAATACTTCAGCGAAAACGAAAATCAGATTTACGACAATGATACAATCAACGCTGATGACCAATCAAAAGACAAGAAGCGTATTTTATTAGTGGAAGACAATGTTGAGATAAGAAGCTATATTATTGATGTATTAGGTAAAAATTACAGCATAGATGAGGCAGAAAACGGACTCGAAGGATTGCAAAAGATCCACGATAAAGAGTACGACCTGATAATTACCGACCTGATGATGCCCGAACTGGATGGATTGGAAATGTGCAAGCAAATAAAATCAAGCATTGAAACCGACCATTTACCCATCATAATGCTTACCGCAAAATCATCGGTAGAAAGCCGCATCGAAGGACTGAGCATTGGTGCCGACTCGTATATCTCGAAACCCTTTCATCCGGAACATTTAAGTATACGGGTTAGCAAACTGATTGAACAAAGAGAACTTTTCAAAGCTCGTTTTTCAAAGAAAATAAACATCGAGAGTGTAAATCAGGCTCAGGAAACGACAGAATCGCCTGACGAAGCTTTTATCCGTAAAGCAATAGAAACCATTATAGAACGGATTATTGAAACCGACTTTAACGGAGATGCATTGGCAAGTGAGTTACGAATAAGCCGAATGGGTCTGCATCGAAAAATTAAAGCTCTAACCGGGCAGAGTACCGGTGAATTTATACGTAATATCCGGCTGAAAAAAGCCGGAGAACTGCTTTTATTGCCCGGCAAAAACATATCGGATGTGTGTTACGAAGTTGGTTTTAACTCTCCATCGTACTTTAGCACCTGCTTTACTGAAGTATATAAAATGACACCCACCGAATATATCAAACAGAATAAAGCGGAAAACTAAAAAGAAACCTGCAAATACGTATTGAGTAGGTAGTTGTGCTATAAATTGATTGAATACTGCATGTAAGCAATAGCAGATTGTACTAATTTTGTTGTTCACACAAAAGAAAAACAAATGCCGGCAATCTCATTAATGCGCTATGGATTAGCGCTGTTTACTATAGTCCTTTTAGTTAGTGGATTTACATCTTCAGAAGGAAATGAAACAAACGAAAAGCACTTATCCTCACCCAAAACAATAACTGTCACACCTTCTGTCAGGCATCAGCAATTTGAAGGTTGGGGTGGCTCGCTTTGCTGGTGGGCACACATTATGGGCTCATATTCTCCCGAAAAAGTGGATAGCATTTGTAATTGGATAACTCACCCCACCGAAGGATTAAACATGAATCTTTTCAGGTTCAATATTGGTGGAGGCGACGCACCGGGTCATAATCATATGCGTACTGATGGCGGCGACATGCCGGGATATAAAGCTTCGGCAACATCGGCATACGATTGGAAAAGTGATGCTGCGCAACGAAAAATACTCCAACAACTCATAGCTTCACGTATTGCGAATACCGGAAAAAACGATATTCAAATTGTTGCGTTTTCGAACTCACCGCCCTGGTGGATGACAGTAAGCGGCTGTGTTGCCGGTAGCGTAAATGGAAACACTACTAACTTAAAACCGGAGATGTTCGATGATTTTGCCGATTATCTGACCGAAGTTACGAAGTATTATCACGATAGTCTGGGCATCACATTCAACCATATTGAGCCATTTAATGAACCTTACTCAACATGGTGGACTGCCAACAAAGTGAATGGGCAGGAAGGTTGTTACTTTTCGCAACCCGACCAGGAACGAATGATTCGGGAACTATACCGCAGTTTACAACAAAAAAACATGCTGCAGTATTGTAAAATTGCTGCTATGGATGCCAACAGCATTGATGAGGGCTACCAGGGACTCCTACAGTATAAAATTGCCGGCGATATCCTGGATAAAATTGACCGCCTGGATGTGCACAGCTACTTTGGCTCTATGCGAAACGAAATCCGTGATTTTGCTCGTGTACACAATAAAAAACTTTGGCAATCGGAATCGGGTCCGTTAAATGTAGGTGGCTCAAATGAACATCAACTAATGGTAGTTGCGCAACGTATTGTTACCGATATACAAGAAATGGGCTGTACATCCTGGCTTGACTGGCAACTGGCAAACGACCACAGTCCGCTTTGGGGAATGTTGGTAGGGAAATACAACCATCCCGAAAAGCCTGTTGAGAAAGGACCGTCGTTTTATCTGCGAGCTCAGTTTAGTCGATATTTAAAACAAAACTACTATATAATAGCAACATCTTCGGCTAATGCATTAGCCGCCATAAGTCCCGACGAAAAAGAAATTGTACTTATTGTTGTAAACAGCGAAATTAAAAAACAGAATTATTCAATTGACTTATCACAAATTGAATATAAAAATCCTGTAAGTCATATTGTCACAAGTATTCAACACAACCAACAGGTTTTTCTCAAATCGAACACCTTAAATGCATCAGGACATATCTTATCAGTAGGTGCGGTACCTCTTTCAGTTAACACTATTATTTTTCATAAGTAAAAAATGAAGAAGGATGTCTTAAAATAAGACACCCCTCTTTGGGTTACAATCACATAACCTTTTTCAACCTGCAAACAATTCGTTCACAGAATTTTTATTTACTCCTTAATAAACTTAAGTTGCTTTTTGCCATTCATGCGCAGCAAATAACACCCACTAGCCAATCCACTAACATTCATTGTTTTACCAGAAACGATTTCCCGTTTAACCAAACATCCATATAAATTAAAGATTTCAATACTTGTACTTGCACTTAAATCCCGGCTAAAATACAATTCGTTACGTACAGGGT
>JBLIZK010000280.1:0-5631 GCA_048859825.1 Paludibacter sp. | reverse complement strand
TTACCTTTTGCATTGATAATTGAATTCTCGGCTACTTCTTCGCCCATAATCAACTGATTTTGTTGGCTCAGGAATTCCATTGCATAATGAATGCCCTTTAAATCTCGGCCTTCAGGTGTAATATTGCGAGGATGTCCTGCTCCAATTGTGATACACACAGCATCAAAGCTTTCCATAATTTCATTTCCTGAAATATCTTTTCCTACCTCGCAGTTGTTCTTGAATATTACGCCTTCCGCTTCAAGCTGAGCTAAACGTCGGTCAATAACTGTTTTATTTAGTTTGAAGTTTGGGATACCATAACGAAGTAAACCTCCGGGTTTGTTATCTTTTTCAAAAACGGTTACTGAGTGACCTTTGCGTGCTAATTGTTGCGCAGCAGCCAGTCCTGCAGGTCCCGAACCAATTACAGCAATTGTTTTGCCGGTTTTGGTTTTTGCCGGACGGGGTTTGATGTGCCCTTCTTCGAATCCAACTTCCGAAATGGCAGCCTCATTTTCACGAATTGTTACAGCGGCATCGTGCAATGTTAATACACAGGCTTTTTCGCATGGAGCCGGACAAATACGCCCTGTAAAATCAGGGAAGTTGTTGGTTTCGTGCATGGTGTCAATGGCTTCTTTCCATTTTCCTTTGTAAAGAAGATCCTGCCATTCGGGCATTTTATTGCCAAGTGGACATCCCCAGTGGCAAAACGGAATTCCACAATCCATACAACGTGAAGCCTGAATTTTACGGTCTTCACGGTTCAATGTTTGTTCAACCTCGCCAAAATCCTGAATACGATCCTGAACCGGACGATAACCAGCGTCCTTGCGAGGAATGGTGATAAATGCTTTCGGATTTCCCATATATTTTAAAGAACCCCCGGCCCCTCTAAAGGGGCTTGGGTTCGGTATTTTAATTTATTATTTTTTAATTTTATTGTTCTGTTTGATTAATAGTCGCGTTCAACCTGAGCAATTTTCTTGTTGATTTCTTCCATTTTTTGCTCCTGAATAACTTTTTTGTATTCAATTGGAACCACTTTAATAAACTTGTCGCGATATTCTATCCAGTTTTCAAGAATTTTTGCAGCAAGTTTACTTCCGGTGTATTTCAAATGATTTTCAATCATTGTTTTTACCTCTTTGTTGTCGTGACTATCTTCGATTAACGAAAGTTCAACCATTTCCATGTTACAGAAGAAGTCAAAATTTCCGGCTTCGTCAAGTACATATGCTACTCCACCACTCATACCAGCGGCAAAGTTACGTCCGGTTGGTCCCAAAACTACGGTTAAACCACCAGTCATGTATTCGCAACAGTGGTCGCCAGCTCCTTCAACTACGGCTTTAGCTCCTGAGTTACGTACACAAAAACGCTCACCTACTATACCGTTAATGTACACTTCACCTTGAGTAGCCCCATATAGTATGGTATTACCCGCAATAATGTTTTCTTCGGCATTGAATGTGCTTTCTTTTGGTGCTTTTACTACAATTTTACCACCCGAGAGTCCTTTTCCAACGTAGTCATTGGCCTCACCTTCGAGTTCAAAGAACATTCCTTTGCTTAGGAAAGCACCAAAACTCTGACCGGCCGAACCGGTGAAATAGGCTTTAATTGTTTCGTCAGGTAATCCGGCTTGTCCGTAGCGTTTTGCTATTTCGCCCGAAAGCATTGCACCTACTGTACGGTCGGTGTTTTTGATTTTGCTCTTGATTTCAACAGGCATGCACAAATCAAGCGCTGGTAAAGATTTCTTGATTAGTTCACGATCCAGTACAAAATCCAGTTTGTGATTTTGTGTTTTTACATTACGCAATGCATTGTTTGTTTTATGCACGTACATAATGCGCGACAAATCAACTTTTTCTATTTTAGAAACGGTACCAATTTTTTTACGTTCAAGTAAGTCGGTACGTCCGATAATTTCATCCAGACTTCTGAAGCCCATTGCGGCCAGGTGTTCACGAACATCCTGAGCAATGAATTGGAAGAAGTTAACCAGATATTCATGTTTTCCGGTGAAGTGTTTACGAAGCACTTCATCCTGAGTTGCTACGCCCACCGGACAAGTATTCAAATGGCATTTACGCATCATTACACAACCTAAAATCAGCAGAGCGCTGGTCGCAAATCCGTATTCTTCGGCACCCAGAAGTGCAGTTAGAATAATGTCGCGTCCGGTTTTAAGCTGACCGTCGGCTTGTAATTTTATCTGTCCACGGAGGTTGTTCAGTACAAGTGTTTGTTGAGTTTCAGCCAATCCAATTTCGACAGGCATACCTGCATGTTTAATTGAGCTTGACGGACTTGCACCTGTACCACCTTCGGCGCCCGAAATAAGAATTAAATCGGCTTTTGCTTTTGCTACACCGGCTGCAATTGTTCCAACTCCGGTTTCTGAAACCAGTTTCACGCTAATCATTGCGCTTGGATTGATGTTTTTCAAATCGTAGATTAGCTGAGCAAGGTCTTCGATTGAATAAATATCGTGGTGTGGTGGAGGCGAAATAAGTGAAATGCCCGGTATAGAGTGGCGCGTTTTAGCAATAATTTTATCTACTTTATGACCGGGTAGCTGTCCGCCTTCGCCTGGTTTAGCTCCCTGCGCTATTTTAATCTGAATTTCATCGGCATTTACCAGATATTCGGCTGTAACACCAAAACGTCCTGATGCTACCTGTTTAATGGCTGAGCGTGCATTTAAACCATCTTCGCGTTTTTTATAACGTTCAGGATCTTCGCCACCTTCACCGGTATTTGAACGACCACCAATAATATTTAGTGCAAAAGCCATTGCTTCGTGAGCTTCTCTACTAATTGAACCATATGACATAGCTCCTGTGACGAAGCGTTTCATAATGTTTTCAATAGGTTCAACTTCGTCAATGCTGATAGGATTACGTTTGTAATCCATCAGGTCACGGATAAAAATCGGAGCCTCTTTGTCGTCGACAGATGAAGCGTATTCTTTGTATTTTTCGTAACTTCCTGTTTTGGTTGCTATTTGTAAGCGGGCAACCGTTTCGGGGTTCCATGCATGATCTTCACCGTTTCTGCGGTATGCGTAATGACCGAGATTTTCAAGCGTATTTAAATCAACGCCTTCTTCAGGGAAAAATGCTCTGGTAAATGGTGCAGTTACTTCGTTGGTTAAATCTTCAAGATCGATACCTTCAATTGAAGACGCAATACCTTTGAAATATTTTGATAATAATTTGGAAGATATACCAATTGATTCAAAAATGTGAGCTCCACGATAACTACGTAAAGTTGAATTACCCATTTTTGATAGCACTTTCAAAAGTCCTTTGTTTACTGCTTTGATGTAATGTTTAACAGCAGTTTCAAAGTCCATGCTTATTTCGCCTGATTTGATTTTGTCGTTAATAATGGCAAAAACCATGTATGGGTTAACTGCATTGGCACCAAAGCCAAACAACAGAGCAAAATGCATTACTTCGCGTGGTTCAGCTGATTCAACCACAATGTCAATTTGCATACGTTTGCGTTTTTCAAGCAGATATAAATGTACTGCTGAAACTGCAAGCAGCGATGGGATAGGAGCATGAGTTGCATCTACACCTCTATCGCTTAAAACAATGTAGTTTTTACCTTCGTCAACTGCTTTTTCTACCGATAAACAAAGTTCATCAATGGCTTCCTCCATTCCGGCACTACCTTTTGACGGGTCAAATAAGATTGGTAATGTTATGGTGTGGAATCCTTTGTATTTCAGGTTTTTCAGAATGTCGAACTGAGTGTTTGTAAGAACAGGACTTTTCAGTTTTACCATCTTACAAATTTCGTTGGCAGGTTCCAGCAGATTTTGATTTATCGAGCCAATAAATCCGGTGAGCGACATTACCAATTCTTCACGAATAGGGTCGATTGGCGGATTTGTCACCTGGGCGAACTGCTGACGGAAATAGTTGAATAAACGTTGTGGTTTATCTGAAAATACCGACAGTGTTACGTCGTTACCCATTGACGATGTTGGCTCGTAACCATCGTTTGCCATTGGGATGATAACACGCTCCATGTCTTCTTTTGAATATCCAAAAGCATTCAACAGGACATTGTAGTTAGGAAGGTCGTTTTTAACGTTTCTTCCTGAGGAAATATCATCAATATTGATACAATTCTGATTTAACCATTCACGATAAGGGAAAGCTTTTGCAAGACCTTCTTTTAATTCTTTATCGTAAAATACTTTACCAAGTTCGGTATCAACCATCAACATTTTGCCCGGTTTTAAACGGCCATTTTCTTTAATTCTTGATGGTTCAAATTCAATAGTTCCTGTTTCAGAGGCAACTACCATTAAATTATCATGCGTAATAAGATAACGTGCAGGGCGTAGACCGTTACGGTCGAGCATACCACCAGCATAGCGTCCATCACTAAATAATAGTGTTGCAGGACCATCCCATGGTTCCATAAATGTACTATGGTATTCGTAGAATGCACGAAGATTATCCGAAATAGGGTTTTTCTTGTTGTAGCTTTCTGGTACAAGCATTGCCATAGCGTGTGGTAAGCTTTTTCCTGACATAACAAGGAATTCCAACGCATTATCAAGCGAAGCACTATCGCTCATTTTAGGCTGGCAAATCGGATAAAGTTCTTCTAAGTTACCCAATTGTTCTGATTTCAAAACACTTTCGCGGCTTTCCATCCACTGACGGTTTCCACGTATAGTGTTAATTTCTCCATTGTGTCCCAGCATACGGAAAGGCTGTGCCAAATCCCAGGTTGGGAAAGTGTTTGTGCTGAATCGGGAGTGTACTAAAGATATACCACTCGTCAGGTTTTCGTTTTGCAGGTCGATGAAATACTCCTTCAACTGCATAGGGGTGAGCATTCCTTTGTAAACCATTTGTTTGGTGGAAAGGCTCACTATATAGAATCCGCGCTCGGCAGCTATTTCGGTACCAATTATAGCTTTTTCAAGCTTTTTGCGCAGAACATATAATTTCAATTCAAGTTCTTGTTGTGTATTACAACCCGTAACAAATATCTGTATAACTTTTGGTTCGTTAGAAGCCGAAATTTCGCCAAAACAACCCGAGTTTACAGGTACATCGCGCATAGCAAGCAAACTTAAGTCCTCTTTGGCGATGTATTCTTTCATAAGATCGATGCAAAAGGCGGCCTTCTTTTCATCCTTTGGAATAAAAACAAGTCCTGTTCCATATCTGCCTTTAGCTGGAACAGGAATTCCCTGCAATAAGATAAATTCATGAGGAATTTGGATAAGTATACCAGCGCCATCACCAGTTTTGTTGTCGGCACTTTCTGCGCCGCGGTGTTCCATGTTTTCAAGAACCTGCAATCCTTTTTCAACTATTTCGTGCGATTTTTCGCCGAAAAGGTTAAGTACCAGTCCTACACCGCAAGCGTCGTGTTCGTTTTGAAATGAATACAGCGATCGCTGCTCATATTCGTCAATTTTTAAAGAGGTTGAAGTCATAAATCGTTTTATGTTTATTTGGCTTCTACCGAAACCTGATATTCGAAATTTTTAGTTTTATTGTTGCGAAAATAGTGGGAGAGCTTACAATAAGCCTCCCACTATGTATGTATAGAATCGATAAACGCTCAATTAAGAGTTAGTTATCGGATGAAAAGCAATTCGCGGTA